>NZ_JAEHBX010000229.1:0-555 GCF_016483395.1 Bacillus cereus group sp. N21 | reverse complement strand
TCATACGGACACTTCCTCCTTGAAACCCATTGTAAGGACTTAACTAAGTTGTGTCCATATAACTATACTAACTCTATTCCATTAACTCAGCGAGAATTAGCAAAAAAAATAGGGAGACATGAAACGAAAGTTAGTCCTTTGGTTAGAAAATTAATTGATAAAGGAATTATTGCTCGTTCAGAGAGTGGTGTTGATGATAATAATGTTAGGGCATATGCTTTGTTTATAAATCCTCATGTTATGTTTTCAGGGAATAGAGACGAGGTCAACCCAACACTTAAAGCTATGTTTAGAAAGGTTCCTAAACAACTTAAAAATTTACCTATTAAATTATTTTGAGTCTACTTTAATTAGTAGACTTTTTTTGTTAATTTCGTACTTACCAAAAACGGTAAGTACGAAAAATCCTGAAACCCTTGGTATTACTGGGTATTTTCTACTTTGGTATGCTTGTCCCTTCTCACTCTATATAGAAATGGCTAAAAGTTCCGCAAGGAACGGGTCGTATTTTCTTTCGCTTTGCTACAGAAAATCTCCACCCTTTTCGCTTTGCTA
>NZ_JAEHBX010000228.1:0-565 GCF_016483395.1 Bacillus cereus group sp. N21 | reverse complement strand
TACATCCAGAAAAGACGAAAGTCGTCTACTGTAGAAGTGATAATTTCTCAAAACGACATGAGCATGAATCGTTTGACTTTTTAGGCTACACATTTCGAAGGAGATGGGCCAAGAGTAAATACGGAACATTCTTTCATGCCTTTACTCCTGCAGTTAGTAAAAGTGCTGGACAACACCTTAAAGATAAAATCCGCGAGATAAGAAAGCGGAATAAACTATACTCATTAGAGGAACTAGCAGACATTATGAATCCAATCTTACGTGGTTAGGCAAATTACTTTATAAAATTCTGTGCAAGTGAGGCAAGAAAGATACTCGACTTTGTGAATCTCACATTAGTCAGATTTATCAGGTTTAAGTATAAAACGGTGAAAAGAAGCAAAGCTAAAGCCTTTAGATATTTAGTACGTATGGCAAAAGCACAACCAAACCTGTTTTATCACTGGCAAATGGGGATACGTCCGACAATTGGATAACAAGAGCCGAATGAAGGGAGACTTTCACGTTCGGTTCTGTGAGAGGCTCAGGGTGAAATCCCCTGGGCCTACTCGACTATTCCCCACCT
>NZ_JAEHBX010000227.1:0-591 GCF_016483395.1 Bacillus cereus group sp. N21 | reverse complement strand
GCGCAAAATTTAAAACAAGAAGATTTAAAGAAGCCTATTAATCTATCACAAGAAGAAGCGAAACAATATATTTATACGAAGTACGGGAATGATATCAATTTTGTTTCTGAGCCAGAAGTAAAGGAAGTTATTTTTGTTGATGAAAATAATGGACAAGCCAGCAATGCATACCAGGTTACATTTGCTGCTGCAACACCAAACTATGTATCTGGAACCTATTTAGTGAATGCTCATAATGGTGATATGTTAAAAAATATGGTACAAGAATCAGATTTAAAAGCAAGTGAAAAGCTTGTTGGGGCCTTAAAGGAAAGTAGAAAAAGCAATCTTACATCATTAACTGGAACAGGAAAAGATGATTTAGGTATATCTCGTACATTTGGTATTTCTAAACAAAGTAATGGGAAATATGCACTTGCTGATTACACTAGAGGGCAAGGAATTGAAACGTATGATGTGAAATACAGAGATATTAATAAGGAGGAAAGATATTACCCTGGTATACTAGCAACTAGCACTTCAACAACATTTAATGATCCAAAAGCGGTAAGTGCTCATTTCTTAGCAACAAAGGTATATGATTTTTATAAA
>NZ_JAEHBX010000226.1:0-605 GCF_016483395.1 Bacillus cereus group sp. N21 | reverse complement strand
GATAAAATGAAAATCAATTCTAAAGGACCTTTGGAGATTCTTTCTTTTGGAAATATAGACTTGAATGCTAATGGTACGAGTTACTTAAGACTCCGAGGAGGAAGCACTGTAGAAATTAATTCAGGTAGCGGTTCTTGGTTATTTAATAGACAGCCTTCACAGATAGAAGATGATTTTAAGATATTCACTGACAGTACAGCAGGATTAGAAGCAGTTACTACCCAGTACCATAACATGTATATTAAGGTTCACACGGGAGTAAAAAACCCAGAGGGATTCTATTTCCTTTCTAAGTATGCGGCAGACGGTGGAGTTTACTCAATGTATGCAAACGTAAACTGTAAGAACTTATGGGCTCAAGGTGACGTGTCTGGTGTTACTTGGACTCAGCGCTCAACTAGAGAGATAAAAGCAGACATCCAAGAAATACAAAGCGATGAAGTAGACGCTTTAATGTTATTGAAACCTAGTCAATATTTCTTGAATAAGGATGTAGAAGAGTACGGGATTGAATACTTGAGAGAACATTCTAGTGATTTCCTTCAATACGGTTTCATTGCAGAGGAAACTCCAGAGCAATTCCAAGGCAAAGATAAAAAATCTGT
>NZ_JAEHBX010000225.1:0-605 GCF_016483395.1 Bacillus cereus group sp. N21 | reverse complement strand
ACAGATTTTTTATCTTTGCCTTGGAATTGCTCTGGAGTTTCCTCTGCAATGAAACCGTATTGAAGGAAATCACTAGAGTGCTCTCTCAAATATTCAATTCCATGCTCTTCTACATCCTTCTTTAAGAAATATTGACTAGGTTTCAATAGCATTAAAGCTTCTACTTCATCGTTTTGAATTTCTTGGATGTCTGCTTTTATCTCTCTAGTAGATCGCTGAGTCCAAGTTAGCCCAGAGACATCACCAGAAGCCCACAAGTCTTTACCGCTTATATTCGCATACAGGGAGTAAACTCCACCGTCTGCTGCATACTTAGAAAGGAAATAGAACCCCTCTTTGTTTTTTATTCCAGTGTGAACCTTAATAAACATGTTATGGTATTGGGTAGTAACTGCTTCTAGCCCTGCTGTATTGTCAGTGAATATCTTAAAATCATCTTCTGTTTGTGACTCCTGTCTATTAAATAACCAAGAACCGCTACCTGAATTAATTTCTACAGTGCTTCCTCCTCGGAGTCTTAAGTGACTTGTACCATTAGCATTCAAGTCTATATTTCCAAAAGAAAGAATCTCCAAAGGTCCTTTAGAATTGATTTTCATTTTATC
>NZ_JAEHBX010000224.1:0-605 GCF_016483395.1 Bacillus cereus group sp. N21 | reverse complement strand
ATAGCAAATCTTAAGTATAATAATCAAGAGGTTTTAGCAGTAAATGGTGATAAAGTAGAGAGTTTTGTTCCGAAAGAAAGTACAAATTCAAATGGTAAATTTGTAGTAGTTGAACGTGAGAAAAAATCACTTACAACTTCACCAGTCGATATTTCGATTATTGATTCTGTGGCTAATCGTACTTATCCAGGAGCAGTACAACTTGCAAATAAAGCTTTTGCGGATAATCAACCTAGTTTGTTAGTAGCTAAGAGAAAACCTTTGAATATTAGTATAGACTTACCTGGCATGAGAAAAGACAATACAATTACTGTCCAAAATCCTACATATGGTAATGTGTCTGGAGCAGTAGATGAATTAGTATCTACTTGGAATGAAAAGTATTCAAAAACACATACGTTACCTGCAAGAATGCAGTATACAGAATCTATGGTGTATAGTAAATCTCAAATAGCAAGTGCTCTTAATGTTAACGCTAAATATCTTGACAATGCACTGAACATTGATTTTAAAGCGATTGCAGATGGAGAGAAAAAAGTGATGGTTGCGGCATATAAGCAAATCTTTTATACCGTAAGTGCAGAACTACCTAACAATCCATCAGA
>NZ_JAEHBX010000223.1:0-639 GCF_016483395.1 Bacillus cereus group sp. N21 | reverse complement strand
TGTGTCAAAGTTCTATAATGAAAATAAAAATGAAATCGAACGTTCAAGAGAATCTGTATTAAAATTTACAAAAAGAAATGTAGATTAAGTAAATTTACGGGAGTTTATTAGGATGACAGGATGCGGATGTCATACAGGTTATCAGTAAATAACAATTTTTAATTTTGATGAGTATGTTGGCTTATCAAAAAATGATAAAATAGTTACCGCAATGGTAAAATTTTATAATGATAAAAAAGAAAGGGGAATCTCTATGAAATTGCTACGTTCATTTCTCATTCTCACTCTTGTTGTATTGTTAAGCGCATGCAATACAGCAACAAAAGTCACAAAGGTTCAAAAAAATGGCGAAACGATTTTGAAAATTGGCTCCCTGCAAGGGTATCACGATGTGCAAACGATTAAAGCTGAAAAAGGAAATGTAGAAATTCCTTATGAGGTAGCCGTTGAAGAAGGTACGATTTTATTGCAAGTCACAAAAGACGATAAGGTCATTTATGAAGAAGAAGTCACTTCTCAAAAAGAAGGTTTGCTTTCTTTTGAAGCGCCAAAATCCGGATCATATGATTTAATTGTACGCGTGAAGGGTGAAGAAGAGAAAGCGAAAGGAATTCAAATACATACGAAGCTATGAAAAAT
>NZ_JAEHBX010000222.1:0-665 GCF_016483395.1 Bacillus cereus group sp. N21 | reverse complement strand
CTTTATAAACGACGTACTCCTTTTTAATCATTTTCTATCTTCTTTAACAAATGCTATTTCTTCGATAAAAATATCAATCGGTAGCACCCAAGAAACGTACTGATTTTTACATCCGTTCCTATTCCATTTGAAAGTTGAATCTATTTCTCCTTCTAACACCGACTCTTCTATCATTGTTTCTATAGTGTAGTTTTTAGCACCTTTCAAAACAGAAGTTGCGTATTTCTTATCTTTGCAAGTTAAAATGGCTTGTCTATTCCGTGTATGCCTCATTGTTCCACCCCTTTGTTCTAAAATGAAGTTTTTACCATAAAAATAATTACTAAATATTTAATGCATATGCATTATAATTGGATAGGTATTGTGTATTGGCATTAAGAGGAGCACCCTGTTCAAGTGCTTCTCTTTTTTTATAAAATAGCGTTTTTGTTTAGTTTTCTTTGTTCAAATGCATCTCTAAAACTCGTTTTTCATTCCGAACCATTTCTAATGCTGAAACCAAGTTATGCTCCAATATCTTTAAATCATCAATTCTTTTTTCAACCTGAACAGTCGACACAAAGTCATATACATTTGCACCCATAGTACCGAAAGATAATTTTATTTTTGCTTTCGGATAGAAACCGCTCATGTAAACACTCCTTTTCTATTCAAATAACGCTTTT
>NZ_JAEHBX010000221.1:0-665 GCF_016483395.1 Bacillus cereus group sp. N21 | reverse complement strand
AGAGCAAGAAGAGGAACTGTTCTAATAGCTTTTCATAACAAGGTTTGTTTGAAATGATCGTGTTATTCCTCCTTCTCCTCTTCTTTTCTCTTGCTTCAATTCATATGGAAAAGGAGTGATGAGTAAATGGAATCTAATATAAAAGGTGTTCATGAAGTAAATGAGTTACATGAAATGTTAACATTTAAAAATGTATGTATGACTAAATCAGCTGTTATGGCTGGCGTAGCACAAGATCCAGCTCTACAAAGTTTATTACAACAAGATGTGAACATGTCCATGAAACATTGCCAAGACTTGAAGAACTTACTATCTTAATAAAAAGAAGGTGAAATAGATGAATGAATTTATACAAAATATCACAGGTATGGGACCTATGACTGATCAGGTTATCGCAACGGATTTATTACTTGGAGCTAAAACAGCTGTAAGGAACTATGCATATGCGATTACGGAAGTTAATTCTGATCAAACTCGTGAAGTATTACGTCAACATTTACAGGATGCAATTGATACACATAAGCAAGTAAGTCAATATATGATTGATAAAGGATATTATCATCCAACTAATGTACAAGAACAGTTACAAGTAGATTTAATGACTACACAAACAGCTCTAAACGTAGCAAAAAATCAACAACACCCTCTTTAAAAACTAAAAAACA
>NZ_JAEHBX010000220.1:0-668 GCF_016483395.1 Bacillus cereus group sp. N21 | reverse complement strand
TGAAGAAAACGGAGTACCTTACAACACATATATTAAGAGGTTATCACTTGGGTGGGATGAAGAAAAAGCAGCAACAAAACCACCACGGGAATACAAGAAGAAACAAATCAGTTAAGGAGGAATCCATGTCGGAATACTTAACCGAAGAAGATTACGAGATCGCCAAGATGAACGGGATTCCTAGAGAACGGGCATATCATCGCTTCTATCACTTGTATTGGGATAAGGAACGAGCAGTAACTGAACCAGTAGGATTGCGAGTCGGAACGCGTGGTAATGGCAGAGTGTATGGGAAATGGGTAAGTGTAGCTCAAAGTAACGGAATCCATAGGAATACGTTTTACGGAAGAGTAAGAGCAGGAATGGGATATAAAATGGCAGCGACTAAGCCACCAGGAATGCAAAATAAGAGACAAATCAGCTAGGAGGACAAGCCATGACAACAAAGGAACGGACGCTAAACGGGTTCTGGACGCATAAACAAACTGGTGAATGCATTGTAGTCAATCGAGTGACAATGCAAGGCCAGGCATATGCGCGACAGGTGGGGAAAGACACAAAGACACTTAATAAGATGAGACTCATATTGTTAGTGCGTGAGTTGAAAGAGGACTATGTGAAGGGAATGCATTAGGAAACATGGACAGGAAACAAATCTACATCGATGT
>NZ_JAEHBX010000022.1:0-74398 GCF_016483395.1 Bacillus cereus group sp. N21 | reverse complement strand
GAATGAGTGTAAAGATACACAAAAACCCCGAAGCATGGACTTTTTTTAAGTGTCCACGATTCGGGGTACAGTTCAATTGAACGATTGCTCTTCTTTTTTCTTCTATTTAAAATATCCTCGAACGATTCCTTTTAAACGATTTGCATGGAATTTGCGTTTATCATTCGAAATATTTTGCGTCATACGGAATGTAGCGGCTGCAACCGCACGTAAAAAGTATGGGAAGCCGTAATGTAAACGAATTACTCTTCCGAAACCACCGGCATAGGAAATGGCTCTTTTTAATGATTGCTCATTAATGACTTCTTCTTTTACTGGATGGTATACGAATAGGTCTTTTTTAAATAGTCCTGTATATCCATTTTTCATACCGCGTAGTACGAAGTCAGTTTCTTCACCAGCTCCGTAAATTGTTCCTGATCCAACACCTAAGTCTTCATCAAATGTACCAACATCTTGCACAAATTGTTTCGTAAAGAATAGTGTGAAAGACGGTCCCATGAATCCATATTTATCATTTAAAATAATATCGGTTTCTGGTGCATGTACTAATGAGCCTGTTCCTTCAACGTTTGTAGTATTTGTTGATATAAATTGAATATCCTTATCCTTATTAAATGTTTCTAGGATGCTTTCCAACACGTTTGTTTCATAAATACAGTCATCATCCGGAAATGCGATAATATCACCATCAGCTACTTTTAATCCTGCATTACGGGCACGGGATAATCCTTTAATAGGCGTATAAATATAGTTGATGGAAAATTTTTCTTTATAATCTGCAAAGAGATCAGAAATTGGTGTATCGTTTTGGTCAACTACAATGAGCTCAAAGTTTTTATAAGTTTGTTTTTCTAATGAGTTTAGTAAATCAAGAATGTCATCACGTCTGCCGCAAGTGGCCATGATTAAAGAAAATTTCAATTGTAACAGCTCCTTCAAGAGGGTTCATTTGTTCATATACAGAAAATAGTTTGTATTTCTTACGTCATTTTACATTAAGCTCTTTTAAATCTTGCTTTTATTTTGTCTAATAGCATAAAGAGAATTTCATCTTTCGCTATGAATAGGATAAGTGCATAAGCCAATCCACATGCTAACATTGTGACGATAACTTGTAGAACTTGTCCGGAAATTATCGTATTCACTAAGAATGCTATTGGTAAAAATGTTAGTGAATAAAACAGGTATTTTAGCTTTTGCATATCGAATAATGTGTAATTTACTTTTAATTTCTTTTTTATATAAATATATTCCAATACAATCAATGTACAGTTAGCAATCGTTGTTGTAATAATTGCTGTTGTTGGTGTAAGTACATGGAAGAATACAAGCGCAAAATTTAATACAAGGTTTATAAAGCCACAAATGAATAAAAAGCGAACTAAAATACTTTCTTTCTTTTTCACATAAATAATTTGGTTGGATAAAATAGATTCAATTCCTACCGAAATCATATAAAATGCGAAAACCATTAATGTGTCACCAGCTCCGGCAAATTGCTTTCCGCCATAAATAATAACAGCTCCGTGAGCGATAAGCATTAAACCAATAGCAGCTGGGAACAACGTAATGAAATATACTTTTGAAATTTTGTTTAGTAATGATTCATATTCTCTTTCAGCTGCGTTTCCTGATAAATAAGAAAGCCTTGGAATTGTAACTTGGACAACACTTAACATAAGTGTGTTAATAATAGTCATAATCTGGAAGGCCATTACATAGAAAGCGACAGTAGCTTCTCCATTAACCTCTAATATGAAGAGGCGATCTAATTGTGTATATAACATATTAGCGTTTGAAAAGATAACAACTAATACTAAGGGCTGTAAATGCGGGACAATTGTTAAATTAGAAAAATCAAATTTAACTTGACGCTTCACATATATAAAGCTAATGATATGGTTTAAAAATGTTGATAAGACTAATAAACCAGCGAATTTTTTATAATCATCCACTCCATGAATTAAAGTGAAAAGAAGCACGACATAAGTAAGCCGGACAATAACCGTTTTCTTCGTAATGAAATCATAATTTTCATGCGCCTCGTTAAACCATTCTACGTAAAACAAATTTGAAATAAAATTGAATCCGAAAATGAGCAGTACAGGAAATAAATTTTTGTCGCCGTATCCAAGGTAACTAAAGAGTACGAATGCCACTAGAGCTAGGATACTGGTTGTAAAGTTAATTACATATAGGCTTGTGAACAATTGTGAAACTTTTTTCTTATCATTTTTTACTAAGCTAATTTCACGTAATCCATATTGGTATACGCCAAATACAGCAAAAATGAAAAAATAATTAAAAATGGTTTCAGCGGAGCTAACTGCTCCTATTGAAGGAGCCCCGAGTGTTCGATAGGCGTAAGGTCCTACTAAAATTGGGAGAATAATATTAAAGGTATTGAGCAATAGTTTATAGAAAATATTTGATACAAGTGACTTTTGCATAATTTCACCTTTCCATACAAATGAAAGTCAAATAAAGCACCTTTCATGTGAATCATATTAGTTTTTGGAATAGATTCCTTAATGAATCAATTACTACCCGTAGTTAATAACCACGGGTATAAGTTTACCTCACATAAACTTTGTAAAGCAACCATTGGTTGATTCGGAAGAGATATAAATAATGCCCCAAATAAAATTGGGGCATTTGCTTTATCTATATTTTAAATTAGAAAGTGCCTGTATGATACGTACAATACCATAGGAGGCAATTAGACATATCAGCGGTATTATGAAATATCCGTAGCGGTCTATAGCAAGGAATATATTTGTAGATGCTACATATACGATAACACTGCTTACTAACATCATAAATCGTTTGTGCTTAAAGGAATTTATCATAAAGCAGAAAGAACTTAGAGCAGTAAAAGCGATTAACAGTTGATGATATTTTTTCAAAAATGGATAGAAGGGATAACTTCCTACCCAAGATGGTCGTATAAATAATTCAATTGTTTTCCCAACAGTAAACCAGGAGAACCAATAAGTAAAGTCTGTGGTAAAACCTTGTTTAATGAGATCTTTAGCATAAACAGTAGAGTCTGTATATCCTGCAGCAATCATATCTTTCCCTATATCTGCCGATCTGGAAAATGGGTTTGCGCCAGCTAGTAATGGATTACCGCCTTGGGTCGAAAATAGGATGAACTCATTTAAAGAAATCCAGTTTCTTAATACCCATGCACCTATAATAAAGAAGGGACCGATGCACCATAGGAGACCAATTTTAATTGACTTCCAAACTCCATAAGTATAAATAACAACAAGTATTGGAATAAGGAGCATAGGGGCTGGGTTTGGACGAAACATCAATAGAATAGAAACTACAACCCCAAACCAAATATGGTATTTTACTTTGTCATATTTCCAACATAATATAAAAACATACAGGGATAAACATAGCAAAAACATGGAAGGTGGTTCCGTTAAAAGCATGCGGAAATATTGATAAATACTAAAGTAACAGGCATATAGTCCAGCCGCTACAATTCCATATGCTTTTCTCTCAAATAATTCTTTCCCGATAAGGTAAAGAACTAGTATAGTGAGTAAATCAAATATTAAGTTAAACCCAGTGGCTACATAATAATAGGGTATATGTGTTACCTTTGATATAATCATGGCTCCAGCAAGCATTAAAGGTTGAGCCGGTGTAACATAGGCGTTTTTCGATGGTGGATCGCTTGGTTCGAGATAAACAAATCCAAAAATACCATGTTCTAATAGCTGTTTAGCAGTTAAAGTATAATTATAAGCATCGACTGCACCAAAATTTTGTTTAATTATCTTTTCATCTACACCAGGTTGCTTTACTAGGCAAAAAATATGTAGTAGCAATGAAAACGCTAAAATTATATATAATGATTTGGGTAGCTCACTTAAATATCGTCGCAATATAATTCACTTTCCTTTCTCTAAAGTATCACTCAAAATTCCATTATAGATTATTTCCACAAATGTGACCAGTTTTATGAAAATATAGAAAAACAAGGAATTGATAAAGGCAGATTATATTTAAATTTATTTATAGTTGTATGGACACAAATTGTTTGTACACTTACAATGGACCTTGAGAAATTGTAAGGATGGCTCGCTCAAGATACTCTCTATTCCACATAATTTGGTTTAAAAAGAGGATAAAATATAATGTAAGGAAGTTAATGTAGTACATTTTAAGTTTTAAATGGTAAAATATAGAAGGATTTAGAAAATAAGAAGAGGATAAGGAACTACATAAAGTGAAATTTCCTTTGTTAGGACTTTGAATGATTTAATTTTATTATGTGTATATTTTAAATTGAAGGAGTAGAATTCATTTGTTCAAGAAATATATTGAAAAACCGTATTTTCTACCATTATTAGTTGTTCTTTTTTTAGGTTTTTTATTAAGATGGACTGTTTTGGTTAAATATGGTGTGGATTTAAATATTGTTAGTGATGATTTAGGATATCAAACTAGTGCGAAAAATTTGTTAGAAAGTGGAATGCTTACATACCATAATGCAGATCAACCAACTATCCATATTATGCCAGGTCAATCATTTCTGCTAGCTGCAATTTTTGGGATATTTGGTAAGGCTAAATTAGGTTTATTTGTAGCAAAAATGACGATGATTTCTTTTGGGGTTCTTAGTATTTATATGACTTTTCGTATTGGAAAGTATATATTTAATCCTACAGTTGGATTGATAGGAGCATTTTTATTAGCGATATATCCTCCAGAAATAGTAATAGATAACTTAACATTGACTGAGAGCCCATTCTTATTTTTATCATTAGCTCTTCTTTATTGGAGTTTAAAACTAGCAGATAGTCATTCAATGAAAGATTTTCTTTTGCTTTTATTGTTTTACTTTTTAGCATTATTTTTCCGTGTTCAAATTGCAATCTATCCAATCTTCCTATTCGGTTATTTACTAATAAAGAGATATCCGTTTAAAATTATGATGAAGCAACTCCTTGTCAGTATAGTGGCATTATTTTTAGTGCTTGGTCCTTGGTGGGTGCGAAACTATATCCAATTTGATAAATTTATACCTCTAACAGCTGGCTCTGGAAACCCATTATTATTAGGGACGTATCAAGGTGAAGGGTATCCAGGCGGGAAGAGTATAGAAGAGATTGAAAAAGAGATATTTAGTGAGTATCCAGATATTCAAGCACATCAATGGATGGAGATGGAGCAAAAAGTAGCAGTCGAACGAATGAAAACGTGGTGGGAAACAGATAAAACCTCGATGTTAAAAAGTTATTTGCTTTTAAAACCGCAGATTTTTTGGGATACACCATATTATTACCCGTATCACCAAATTTCTATTTTTGGTATTGATGGAAAAGACATGAGAGTTATTTATGATTATATCAAGGTCATATTCTTAGTTTGTACGATTATCACATTTTTATTGGCCCCTTCGAAGTGGAGAGAGTGCACATTCTTATTAGCGTTAATTGTTCTTCAAACATACTTTAATACTTTATATTTTGCCTATAATCGGTACGCGTTGCCTCTTATGCCGTTTTTATTCATTATGATAGGAATGGGTATCACAACGTCATTCATGGCTATAAGAAATATAGGAAAGAATGTATTATCTAAGTGAAATTGAAATCTGAAGTAAAAGTTATTTAGTTTTATATAGGTATAATTCATCACCTATCAAAGGGATTTTAAAAAGTGACATGAAAGCTTTATTATTTAAAAGGTGGCCGCGCTATGCAAGGGTCATCTTTTTTTGATTTGAATCAACCTAGGATGTAACTAAAGGATATAGATGAAAATAGATAAAACCCCAAACAATGAATTTTGTTTAAAATTCATTGTTTGGGGTTCTCTGGTAAAATAAAATTCACTTTTAATATATTTTATTTTGCCTGTTCTCTGTCTTTTGCTAGCTTTTGTTTTAATAATGCATATTCTTGTGTTAATGTCACAAGTTGGTGATGTTGTTTAGATAATTTTCGAGTCAAATCAAAAATTAAGATAAAGCAAAATAACAAGCCGAACAAGAATAAAATAGATGGTGGATATTCTACTTTCAGTAGTTTCCCAATCCAATTTATAATTCTATCAGTAGAACTTAAGATAGCCATGGATATACAAACGAAAATCCATAGAATTGAGTATTTTGTTTCTAGGGCTCCTTTACGAATGGAGTTAATAATAATTAAAAACAGTAAGATAATGAAGATGAACGAAAAGGTAATTATTGGCATTTATGATCAACCCTTCACGATTTTTTGCATTAATATAGCGAGACTTACTTTAATCATGTAATATGCAGATTTTAAAGGAGTAATAGATGATTGTCCTCCTTGTCTTTCTTGCATATTTACAGAAATTTCATTGATACGTAAACCTTTTTTCTTTAAGTGGATTAGGACCTCTGGTTCTGGATAATCCTTTGGATAGTTATAAGAAAAGATTTCAATTACTTTTCGGTTAATTGCACGGTAACCAGATGTTGGATCCATAAATGTTTGTCTTGTTAATAATTTTAATAAGGCTGTAAAGTAAAAAATACCAATTCTGCGTGAGAGGCTACCTTTATAAGCTGTTTTCTCAGTAAAACGTGAACCTAGTACCATATCGCACTTATTTTCAGCGATAGGTTGAATGATTTTGTATAAGTCCTCAGGATTATGTTGACCATCTGCATCAAATTGAATTGCAATGTCATATCCGTTTATATCAGCATATTTATAGCCAGTTTGTACAGCAGAGCCAATTCCTAAATTGTATGGTAAATTTACAATATTAACTGGGAATTCTTTTACAATTTCTGATGTTCGGTCGCGTGAACCATCATTAATAACACAAATATCTAATTGCGTGAAATGTTGTTTAAGCTCTAATAGTCTTGTTAATGTATCTCCGATTGCTTCTTCTTCATTGTAGGCAGGAATAATAATCAATGTTTTAGGTATTGAAATTGGTACTTCAACAGACATTTTTGCACCATCCTCTATATAAAAAATATGTAATGATATTAAATTAAATGAGCTAATTTAAGCATACTTTACTTAATATATCATTAAAATTATAACAAAATAAAGGATAAAGTATGTAATTTTTGTAAAATGAAAAGTCTGACTATGCATTTTTTTGATAAAAAATAGCGAATATAGTCTTACTATATTCGCTAAAAGGTTTTCACTTATACACTCCAAGGTTTGCTCAGTGTTAATACATCAGCCATTTCTTTACTTTTTGAACGGTTTTCTTTTTTGCTTTGTGCACGTTCTTTTCCGGTTTTGTATAACCAATGTTCTTCTTCTGTTTCTGGTAACACTTGAGGTACAGAAGACGGCTTGCCATCTTTTAATGCTACGAATGTAATGAAGCAAGTAGCAGCAATGCGGCGTTCCCCTTCTAATAAATTTTCTGCAACGACTTTCACAAATACTTCCATAGATGATTTTCCCGTATAGCAAACGAATGCCTCATAGCAAACGGAATCCGTTTGATGGATTGGAGTTAAAAAGTCAACGGAATCAATGGAGGCCGTTACGCAATGTTTCCTACTATGTCTTGCTGCTGCAATAGATGCGATGCTGTCAATTTCCGCTAATAATTTTCCGCCAAATAATGTTTGATGATTGTTTAAATCATTTGGGAAAACACGCGTTGTTTTAATTGCTTTTGATTCTCTCATAAATTTCTTATCCATATAATCTACTCCTATTTCTGTTTCCTATATAAAAAAGATGGGTATTTTCTATCGAATATTATTTGTTATTTAGACGATTGAGATCCGATAAAAAGTTTACTTCATTAAAATAGAATAATATTGTATTTCTATGCGTGTAACTGAAAGAAAATTTAATTTGTATAGATTGTAGTGTAAAAGAGGTTTCGCTTACATTGCAAGCGAAAAAGTGAATGTTATATTTTTCTATATAAAGTGAAACTTTAATCAGTAGTTTTTTTCATCCCTCACTGATTATTAGCACTAATCAATCAGTACTTTTACAGGCAGTTCATCTCCTAGTTAATTCCGCTCCTTCTGTTTGAATTTCGTGGTGAGAGTATTACTTGCTCGCAAATAGCGGGATAAATTTTCTAACTGTCATGTGCCCATTCATGATAGAATCGTTGTGTTATGAATGGAAATAGAGGTGCAATATACATATGAATAACATACAAACAGGGTTTTCATCTTTTTTTAGTAAAATAATTATTGGAACTATGCTTGCCTTTTTTGTTTATTCTTGCTGGAACGCCTTCGAGGGAAGTAAGCAATTTTTGGGAGGAAGCGCCACAAGTTTAACGATTGTGCTATCAATTTTCGTGATACTCCTTTTACTTCTTGCTTCTATTTTGCAATATCGATTTACGGATAAACAGTTTCTCATTTTTCTAATGAGTATGACAGTGCTGGTTAGGCTTGGAGCAGTTCTCTTTTTTGATGCTCCAGTTATAGGTGATATGAGAGCTATGTATGAGACTGCAAAACAAGTTGCGCTAGGAAGCAATAATGTAACTGTTGTTAGTCAATTACCTTTCATTATATATGAGTCAGTATTGATTCGTGTGTTTGGCGATGCTACATTTGTTTTGCAATTTTTTAATGTTTTGTATTGCGCAGGAACAGCGTTTTTCATTTATCGAATTGCTGCAAGTTTATTTCAAGAAGAATGTGGCCGAATTGCTGCAGTGTTTTACTCGCTATATTTGCCAAATATTCTTTCATGTTCATTATTAACAGGGGAATTATTCTCTATATTTTTATTTTACTTTGCGAGTTATATATTACTACATAAAGGATTGAGTCATTCTTACATGTGGGCATGTGCTGCGATACTATTTGCTCTTAGTAATATGATGTATCCAGTAGGCATATTTATACTTATTTTAGTAATTGTGTATGTCTTGCTAGTGGAAGTGTTCCAAAGTGCAGATAAACAAAATGTATTGTTAAAATTGATAGGGATTTTAGTCGTATTTTATGTTACTCATTTTGCTGTGAATTATGGGATTCAAGCAATGGGAATAAAACAGTATGCCATTTCTAACGATGCGTATGTGCAATCGGTTTTAATCGGGGAAGAGCGTAATAAACAAGAAACCGTTCAAGCACAAAGTATGAAAGAGCGCTTGAGTCAAAAGTTAAAAGAGTTAGAAACAGAGCGGTTAGCTGTGGTTAAGCCAAGTATAGATCAGGTATCATCAGAGGGAATGAATGGGATATTGCTAAAAGGTGAAAAACTCATCTTTATAGCTGTAACTTTATTTATGTCAATTGCGCTTTTACATTTCCTTATTCAGAAACAAAAGAGCGAAGGCTATATGTTGTTACTGTTACTTATAACAGGATATATTGGAATGAAGCTTTTTAATGCAGATATTGTGTATGATGGTTTAACGATACCAAGTCTTTTCATTTTACAAAGTTTAGGTGTATATATGTTGTCATCCTATTGTCAAAAGCTATTTTTCAAAAAATAAAGTGAAGCCTTGCGTAGCAGGAAGGTTTGATCTTATATTTTTAGGGGAATCTTGAAGCGTGTGATAAAAGAAAACTCACCGTTTTTTAAAATGGTGAGTTTTTTCTTATATTTAGGCAATAAGGAGTAACTATTATAAATAAAGAGAATTCGATTTGAATTCTCTTAATGACTTTTATTAGCTTTTGCATGAGCCTTAAAGAAGACTGGAAAATGCACATTATATATAACAGTGACTACACGTATGATGAACGTTACTAGTAAGCAGATATAAAAGGCTAATACGTGTGCACCCATTTCATACGTAATTAGGAAACTAATTGCACCTAGAATAGAAGCAATTGCATAGATCTCTTTACGGAATACATAGGGAATATCTTGAGCGCAAATATCGCGCATAATCCCTCCACCAATACCTGTAATAACACCCATCGAAACAACTAAAAATGAAGCATCAACGTGATGCGACATTGCAGCGTTTGCGCCAATAGCAGTAAAAACGCCTAAACCGACAGCATCTGAAAGCATGATTACAACTTGAAGTTTATTAATGCGTTCAAAAAACATACAAGTAAAGAGAGCTGCTAATACACTGACCAAAAAGTAAATCGGTTGTACAAATGCAACGGGAGGTAGGTTACCAATCATAATATCACGAATAATTCCGCCACCGAGTGCAGTAGCTACAGCTAAACAAAGGACACCAAATAAATCTAGATCTTTCTTTAAACCAACTAATGTACCAGAAATGGCAGCGGCGACAATGCCAAGAAACGTAAATATTTCGATTAATAACATAGCTCTAATCCCTTCCTCTTAAAGATGTTCCAGAGCAAAATATACACTAAAGTTTTAGAAATAACAATTACTTTTCGTTACATGTAGAAAAAAAGAAAAAATGGGGAAAGAAAGCGTTTGAAGATACGAGATATGTGACATGTGAGAAGGGGATTTATTATCTTTTATCTGCATAAATAGGAAGTGGTTAACTAAAAAATTATGGTATAATAAATATTTGAGACGAGTTAGAGGTTTATTGTAAATTGTATAAAGTGAGATAAGGTAATGATAGTTATGGGGGTTCGAGATGTTAGGAAATAATAATTTAAGTAATAAATTCGGGAATTTTTTATTGATTTTCATTATGTTACAGCCGGTTTTAGACTTACTCACGTCATTTTGCATCATGGTTTTAAAGATTGATACGACAATTGGAATTATTACGCGTCTATTTGTAATGGTTCTTGGTGGAATCTATATTTTATTTCAGGCAAGAGAAAAAGAAAATCGTAAATATATCATATATTTAATAGTAGTTGGAATTGTTCTTGCTGCAGGTTTAGTAAATAATAAATTGGTCAAAAGCCCTATCATTTTGGGAGAAGAAATTAAATTTATAGCAAAAGCATTATATCCATTTATTATGCTTACTTGTTACATTTTTGTGTTTAAATCATTACGTGAAAAAGCAAATGCATATTCAAAAATGCGTAACTATATTGTGTATTCAGCATTAATTATAAATAGTATCATGGTTATTTCGATTGCGACAGGAACTGATTATAATAGCTACGAGTGGGTGAAACTTGGTTCACGTGGTTGGTTCTATGCAGGAAATGAACTAGGATCTATTTTAGCAGTTATATGCCCAATTGTTGTTCTATATTCAATTGAAAAAACAACAAGCATAGCGAAAAGTTATTTTTGGATTCCTTCTATTTTAATTATCTTCTCATTATTTGCTGTTGGTACGAAGGTGGGAGTTGGAGCCATTTTTGGCACAATGGTTGTTGCTGTTTTCATGTGCTTTGTTCAGGCATTTTTACAGCGTAAAGATAGAAATAAGAAGTCATATTTACTGAACGGCATCCTTGCAACTGTTGTTTTTGCTGGAGCACTAGCATATACACCGTTTTCGCCATTCTTAAAAAATATGGGATTTCACGTCCAAGGTCTTAATGAGAAAAAAGAAGTGAAAAAGGCAGAAGAAAAGAAGGAAGAAAAAACGCATCATAAACCGCCTGTAACACAAGCGGAAAAAGCAAAAGAAAAAGAAATAGAGAAAAAAGAGGAAACACAAGCAATAATCTTCAGTGGACGTGAGATATTTGAGAAAATGTATGAAGATTACTATGCAGAAGCTCCAACATCTCAAAAATTATTTGGTATGGGATATGCTGGGAATTTCAAAGAGAAACCGAAGCTAATTGAAAGGGACTTTCATGATTGGTTCTATACATTTGGGATTGTCGGTTTCATCCTACTTTTAATCCCATTTTTATACTTCGGTGTGAAAATTCTTCTCGTACTAGTGACTAGGTTTAAAGAGGTATTTACAGTAAGATACGGGTTATTAGCAACCGCACTAGGATTAGGTATGGGTATTGCATTTATAGCGGGACATGTATTTACAGCGCCTGGAGTAAGTATTTATTTTGCTGTAATTTTTGCATATTTAATTGTTGATTTAGAAATTGAATGATAGAAAAATAAAAGCTAGCGTCACGTTAGCTTTTATTTTTTGTTATAGTAAACTATAAGAGAACATAAAGATGGAGGAAGAAAGAGATGAAAGTGTTGCATATGAATGCTGGAGCAGAAGAAGGTGGCGGGAAAACTCACATTATTTCACTTTTGTCGCAATTTCCAAAAACTGAAGTTGAACTAGTTGTGTTTGAAGAAGGTGCAATTGCTAGAGAAGCAAGAGAACTCGGAATGAAAGTGCACGTTTTTTCTCAATCATCTCGTTATGACATATCGATTCTTTCTAAAATACGTACGTTTATTAACGAAGGACACTTTGATATTGTACATACACATGGTGCGCGCGCGAACTTTTATCTTTCTCTTCTAAAAAGGAAGATACGTGCAAAATGGGTAACAACGGTTCATAGTGATCCAACTCTTGATTTTATGAAGCGTGGTTTGAAAGGTTGGATCTTTACAAAGTTAAATTTATATTCATATAAGAAAGTTGATTTGTTTTTTGCAATTACAGAACGTTTTAAGCGAAATACTGTAGCACTCGGTGTGCCAGCAGATAAAATTTGTACCATTTATAACGGGATTGAGTATGATGACATTCCAGTGAAACCTTATAACTTAAAAGATGAATTAGGTATACAAGAAGGAGTATTTACAGCGATTCAAGTAGCCCGCCTTCACCCTGTAAAGGGGCATAATATTTTATTCGATGCCTTGCAAAAAATAACAACTCCTAATATGAAAGTATTGTTAGTTGGCGATGGCCCGATTAAAGAAGAGTTGAAAGAAGCAGTAAGGCAGAAAGGGTTAGAAGATAAAGTATTATTTTTAGGTCATCGTTCGGATGTAAAAGAATTATATGCATCCGCCGATATTAATTTATTAACTTCTTATAGTGAAAGCTTTCCGCTTGTGTTATTAGAAGCTGCAAATCAACGTTTAACGTCTATTGCAACGAATGTTGGTGATATGGAACAGTTGATTGTCGATCCTACATACGGATGGATTGTGCCAATTGGTGATGCACATGCATTAGCAAGTGCATTAGAGGAAGGATATAAGAAGTGGGAGAATGGCGAATTAGCGGCGATGGGTGAACGTTTGTATGAGCATGCTTCTTCTCATTTCTCATTACGAAATCTATATGAAGATACTTATAAAGCATATAAAAAACTTTTATTGAAATAGAGAGGATTATAATTATGGCAGTACAAACAGTTGATATTTTAGGTGTCCCTTTTTCTACGATGACAATGGAAGAGACAATTCAATATATCATGAAGCAGCTAGAATCAGAACAAACTCATACATTTCAAGTTGTAACAGCGAATCCAGAAATCGTAATGTGTGCCAAAAAAGACCCAAGTTTTCATCAAACCCTTTTAGAAACAGATTTGATTACACCGGATGGTATTGGTGTTGTAAAGGCAAGTGGTATGCTAGGGACACCATTAAAAGAGCGCGTAGCAGGTTTTGATTTAATGAGTGATTTATTTGGAGCGTTATCGAAAGAGAATAAATCTGTATCTGTTTTTTTACTGGGAGCGAAACCACATGTTGTGAAGGGTGCTGCTGATCATTTAACAAAAACTTATTCAGCTGTATCTATTGTTGGTACGCAGGATGGGTATTTTAAACAAGAAGAGGAAGAGGGCATCATTGCTCGCATTCAAGAAGTAAAACCGGATATTTTACTTGTAGCTCTTGGATTCCCAAGACAAGAAAACTTTATTCAAAATAATAAGCATCGCTTACAAACAAAAGTAGCTGTTGGTGTAGGTGGCAGTCTGGACGTTTGGGCAGGAGAAGTAAAACGTGCACCAAAATGGATTCAAGCAATTCATCTAGAATGGTTTTACCGTCTATGTAGCAATCCGACGCGTTGGCGTCGTCAGCTTGTATTAGCTGAATTTCTAAAAGAAGTGATGCGTTCGAAAAAGTAGCGATATTTCGCTACTTTTTTTATTTGTGAAAGCTAAAAATGTAGTATTCTCCACTAATGGAAGCTCTATTTTATGGGAAGATTAAAAGGAAACTTTTAAGTGAAAATAGGGATAAAAGTATTTTACTTATACAATATACACATGTAAAATGAAGTGTAAAGACACCTGTGTGAGGAGGACTTCTAGTGGGGGATATAAAAGAAATTTCAAAGCGCAAGCTTCTTGGAATAGCGGGGCTTGGTTGGTTATTTGATGCAATGGATGTTGGCATGCTTTCATTTGTCATCGTTGCGCTGCAAAAAGAATGGGGAATAAGTAGTCAGGAGATGGGATGGATCGGAAGTATCAATTCTATTGGTATGGCGGTGGGAGCACTTTTATTTGGCATATTAGCAGATAAGTTGGGGCGCAAGTCTGTTTTTATTATGACATTATTATTATTTTCTATCGGTAGTGGGTTAACGGCATTAACAACAACATTAGCTATGTTTCTTATATTGCGTTTTTTAATCGGTATGGGGCTTGGTGGAGAATTACCAGTAGCTTCGACACTTGTATCTGAAAGTGTCGAGGCTCATGAACGTGGGAGAATTGTTGTATTACTAGAAAGCTTTTGGGCGGTTGGTTGGTTAATTGCAGCTCTAATTTCTTATTTTGTAATTCCAAAGTATGGCTGGCAAGTAGCGATGGTATTAAGTGCGATTCCAGCTCTTTATGCACTGTATTTACGATGGAATCTACCAGATTCGCCGCAATTTGAAAAAGTTGAGAACAAACAATCTGTTATTACAAATATAAAGGCGGTTTGGTCTGGAGAATATCGAAAAGCGACGATTATGTTATGGATTTTATGGTTCTGTGTTGTCTTTTCTTATTATGGCATGTTTCTTTGGTTACCAAGTGTAATGGTACTAAAAGGATTTAGTCTAATAAAAAGTTTCCAGTACGTATTAATTATGACATTGGCACAGCTGCCCGGATACTTTACTGCTGCATGGTTTATTGAACGCCTCGGCCGTAAGTTTGTGTTAGTTACGTATTTAATTGGCACAGCATGCAGTGCGTACGTCTTTGGAGTAGCCGAATCGCTTACAACATTGGTGATAGCAGGAATGTTACTGTCCTTCTTTAATTTAGGAGCATGGGGTGCGTTATATGCATATACACCTGAGCAGTATCCGACAGTAATTCGCGGTACTGGAGCAGGTATGGCTGCAGCATTTGGCCGTATTGGTGGTATTCTCGGTCCATTGCTAGTAGGTTATCTTGTTGCTTCACAAGCGTCTCTTTCATTGATCTTTACAATTTTTTGCGGTTCCATTTTAATTGGGGTGCTTGCAGTAGTTATGCTAGGGCAAGAAACGAAGCAGCAAGAGTTGGTATAACGAAAGAAGGGAGTCCAAGAGGCTTCCTTTTTTGTTGTTTTTAAGGAAAGTGATGGTATAGTAAATAGAAAATAAGGCTAGAAAAAGGGATTGTTTCTTACTAAGGCGAATGTATACAACAAGACATATGGACAAAAGAATTAGGTGGTTGGGCAGATGAAAATTTTACTTATCATGGAAGATGCAGAACATCGAAATCGATTCATTGAGATATTTACAGAAAATATGCGAAATGTAGAGTGCTTTGAAGCAGGAACAGGAATGGAATCTTTACAAGTAGCTAAAAAGCATATTCCTGATTTCGTTTTTTTAGATACAGAATTAAAAGATGGTACAGGGTTTGAATTCTCTAGTTTATTACAACAATTAAATTGCGATACAAAGTTTATTTTTATCGGTGAGGATATAGAAGAGGCGATAACAGCTTTTCGCTTCCAAGCGTTTTATTATTTACGACGACCATTTCGTGAAGAAGATTTACAATTTCTCGTATATAGAATGGAACAAGACAAAGGAAAGAAAATAAAAAGCCATTTGCGAAAACTTCCGATTGAAAGTCATGAAGGGATTACGTATATTTTTCCAGAGGATATTGTATATGTAAGTAAGAATAAGGAGAATAAAACGGTTTCAATTTATACAGCGAATAATCAGTATATTTCAACATATACACTTCAAGAATTGGAAAATAAATTAACAGCATATGATTTTTTACGTGTTCATAAAAGTTATTTAATAAATGTTATGCATGTTCAGGCATTAAAGCCTTATTATAATGGAACGTATAACCTTTATTTAGATAGGTATGATGAGAAACCGATTCCTGTTAGTCGAAACTATGTAAAACGACTTCGAAATAAAATTGAACTATGACAAGTTGTAAGTGAATTTCAACATGTTAACATAAGAATCCTTCATGATAAGGAGGATTCAAATTAAATATTCAGAAAATTTAGTACAATCTCCACTAAGAAGTAGTATAGGGGGGATTGTATGTGAAGGCGTTTAAGTCAATTTTACTTTGGGGTATCATCGCAGCATTAGGAGCAACCGGATTTGGTGTAATTGCCCTATCACAAGGTGAAACAATTAATGCTGTATGGCTATTAGTAGCAGCTGTTTCTGTATATGCAGTTGCTTATCGTTTTTATAGTAGATTTATTGCACAAAAAGTATTTGAGCTAGATAATAATCGGCAAACACCTGCTGAGACGCTAAATGATGGAAAGGATTATGTTCCAACAAATAAATGGGTATTATTTGGACATCACTTTGCGGCAATTGCAGGAGCGGGTCCATTAGTAGGGCCGATTTTAGCAGCGCAAATGGGATATTTACCAGGAACAATTTGGATTATTGTTGGAGTTGTAATTGCAGGAGCAGTACAAGATTTTGTTATTTTATTTGCTTCCATGAGACGTAATGGAAAATCATTAGGCGAAATGATTAAAGATGAGATTGGTCCTGTAACAGGATTAATTGCGATGATTGGTATTTTAGGTATTATGATCATTTTATTAGCAGTATTAGCTTTAGTAGTTGTGAAAGCACTTGTCGGTAGCCCTTGGGGAATGTTTACGATTGCAGCGACAATTCCAATCGCTATTTTAATGGGTGTTTATATGCGTTATATTCGCCCAGGGCGTGTTGGAGAAGGATCAGTTATCGGTATTATTTTACTTCTTTTATCTCTTGTTGGAGGACAGTATGTAGCTGAGAATCCTACGCTTGCAAGCATGTTTACTTTTAGCGGTGAAACAATTGCAATTATGCTTATTGTATACGGTTTTATTGCGTCTGCATTACCGGTGTGGATGCTCCTTGCCCCACGTGATTATTTAAGTACATTTTTAAAGGTCGGAACGATTGTTGGGCTAGCAATTGGAATTCTAATTGTAGCACCAAACTTACAAATGCCGGCTGTATCCAAGTTCATTGACGGAACAGGTCCAGTGTTTTCCGGAAATCTATTTCCGTTTCTATTTATTACAATTGCTTGCGGGGCTGTATCAGGATTCCATGCTTTAGTTTCCTCTGGTACTACGCCGAAGATGATTGAAAGAGAAGGGCACGCACAACCAATTGGTTACGGGGCAATGTTAATGGAATCGTTCGTTGCGGCGATGGCCATGATCGCAGCTTGTGTATTAACACCAGGGACATATTTTGCAATTAATAGTCCGGCAGCTCTTATCGGAACGGATGTATCACAAGCAGCTCAAGTTATTTCTTCTTGGGGATTTGCAATTACACCAAATGAATTAAAGGATCTTGCTGTAAATGTTGGTGAACAAACGATACTATCTCGTACAGGAGGAGCGCCAACATTAGCAATTGGGATGGCCTACATCTTTTCACAAGTAATTGGTGGAACTGCGATGATGGCATTCTGGTATCATTTTGCTATTTTATTTGAAGCACTATTTATTTTAACGACAATTGATGCTGGTACACGTGTAGGGCGATTTATGATTCAAGATATTTTAGGGCATGTATATAAACCATTTGCGAAAACAGATTCTACACTGGCTAATGTGATTGCAACAACGTTATGTGTGTTAGGATGGGGGTATTTCTTATACCAAGGTGTAGTTGATCCGCTCGGTGGAATTAATACATTATGGCCACTCTTTGGAATTGCTAACCAGATGTTAGCGGGTATTGCGTTATTGCTCGGAACAACGATATTGTTCAAAATGGGGAAAAAGGCGTACGTTTGGGTTACGCTTATCCCAACGGTAGGTTTGCTGATTGTGACGATGACAGCAGGCTACCAAAAATTATTCCATGAGAATCCGAAAATTGGATTTTTATCGCATGCAAAAGTATTCCAGAGCGCCTTAGATGAAGGGGAAATACTAGCACCGGCCAAAAATGTGGCACAAATGAAGCAAATTATCTTCAATGATTATATCGATGCTACGCTTTGTGGAATTTTCATGTTAGTTGTAATAGCAGTTCTTATTTCTGCTATTCGTATATGGATTAAAGTATTGCAAAATAAATCTATACCATTAAAAGAAGCACCATATATTCCAAGAGATGAAAGTGAGTCGAGAAATTATGCTTAAAAAATTGGAGAAGGTGTGGAGAACACGAAAGCAATTTATTAGTTTGCTTGTTGGAGTACCAAGTTATGAAACGTACGTTACCCATATGAAAGAGTACCACCCAGAAGCACCGATTTTATGTCGAAAACAGTTTTTTGCTGAGGCGCAAGAAGCTAGGTTCAATGCGAAAGGTGGAAAAATATCAAGATGTTGTTGAAGAGAAAGAGCGATTCGTCGCTCTTTTTTTACTTTTTTGTTGTTTCACGTGAAACAGCAAGAAAGTAAAAAGTTTTGGAATTGATAGAAGTAAAATAAGTTTAGCATCATAAAAAACAAGCTATCTATAGATAGCTTGTTTTTTATGATGCTATTTGCGGGCAGTAATACTCCCACCTCAAAGTTCAGCGAAAGCAAAGAAATTACGTGGGAGATAAACTACCCGTAAAATTCCGATTGGTGAGGGCTGATAATCAGTGGGGATGAAGCCCCACTGATTAAAGTTTCACTTTATTCCTTATACAAGTTCTTTTCCAGCAGCAAATTTACGATATGCACCGTGATGTGTTGGTCCTACATATTCGTTAATTTTGAATGAGTGACGAATTGCTGCTGTGATGAATTCTTTTGCAGTTTTTACCGCCTCTTTTACAGATTTACCTTTTGCAAGTTCTGCTGTAATTGCTGCAGAGTATGTACAACCTGCGCCGTGTGTATTTGTTGTATCAATTTTCTTTGATTCTAAAAGATCAAATGTTTCTCCATCGTACAATACATCGATTGCAGTTTCTGTACCTAGCTTGCTACCGCCTTTAATTAGTACATATTTTGCACCTAAAGCATGGATTTTTTTAGCAGCTTCTTTCATGTCT
This sequence comes from Bacillus cereus group sp. N21, assembly GCF_016483395.1. Classification (NCBI taxonomy): domain Bacteria; kingdom Bacillati; phylum Bacillota; class Bacilli; order Caryophanales; family Bacillaceae; genus Bacillus; species Bacillus cereus group sp. N21. The sequence goes on along the minus strand of NZ_JAEHBX010000022.1, from coordinate 55,212 downwards.
TCAAGAGAATTAATTTTCACACCGCTTAGTTGATATGCTTCAAATAGGTTTGGTGTAACAACTAATGCTTTTGGAACAAGTACATCGCGTAAGCAGTCATTTGTTTCAGGATGCAATGCTTCATCTGCACCTTTACAAACCATAACTGGGTCTACTACTACATTTTGTAGATCATGCTTTTCAATTGTTTCAGCAACCATTTCAATGATTTCAACAGATCCAAGCATACCCGTTTTTAAAGCATCAACACCAACACCTTCAATTGTTGTTTCTAATTGTGGTTTGAGTGTAGAAGCAGGAATCGGGAATACGTTATGTGCCCAGCCGTTATGTGGATCCATTGTTACGATTGTTGTAAGAGACGTCATTCCGTATACACCAAGTTCTTGAAACGTTTTTAAATCTGCTTGTATACCAGCGCCACCGCTTGTGTCAGAACCAGCGATTGTAAGTGCTTTGTTTAATGTCATTGTGAAAGCCCCCTCAGGTGATATAATGAAAACTACATTTTTAACCATTATATCAATCTTATGAATAAGTACAAAGTGAAAAAGTTACTTGTTTGTTTGAGAATACATTGAATTTGGTACAATGAGAAAAGAAAATATTGTATGTAGGAGACAATTTATGTTTCAAGAGAACCGTATAAGCGAATTAGCGATATTAAAAGAGATTGCAGAAACATTAAATACATCCAATGATACATATCATGTGCTACAAGCGGTATTAGAAAAATTGCTGCATGTAACAGGATTAACAACAGGATGGATTTTTCTTGCTGATGAAAATGGTAGGTATACAAAATTAATTGATTATCATTTACCAGCAGCGCTTACCTTTCAAGATAAAAAGCCAATGTGCGAAGGAGAATGCTGGTGTTTGCGCCGTTTTGTGGAGGGGAAATTAGAACGAGCAGTTAATATTATTGAATGTAAACGAATTAACAATGCGGTTGAAAATAATTGGGGTGATACAGAAGGAATTCTTCATCATGCAACCGTTCCATTAAAAGCTGGCGAAGAAGAGTTTGGAGTCTTAAATGTCGCTAGTCCAGGGAAAACACATTTTTCTGAAGAAGAACTGATGCTATTACAATCGGTTGCCCTGCAAATTGGAACAGCTTTAAAACGAACGAAACTATATGAAAATGAAAAGAAACGGGCTCATTATTATGTGAAACTAGAGCGTTTTATTCAGGAACTAAGAAAAATTCATAAGTTAAATACATTACCAGAAGAAGTTGTAAAACAAGTGGGAGATGTATTTCTATGGGAGCAAGTTGCATTTTTTATACAAGAAGAAAAAAAGATATCCATGCGAGCTTGTTATAAGAAATATGTATCGGAAAGAGATATGGAGTTAGAGAGTATTGCAAAAGAAGCGATAGAAAAAAATCAGCCTGTTTTGTTGAAAAGACAGTCTAATGCCTCTAGCATTGTTGCTCTAATACAAATTCGAAATCAAGTGTTTGGTGTTTTATGCGTGAGTTCGAAGCATGGAGAGTTTGATGAGAACACTGTAGGTATTGTACAAGCGTTAACGAATCATATTTCATTAATGATTGAGAATTTACGGTTAAATAAACAGCGGCGTGAACTTGCTCGGATGGAAGAACGAAACCGTTTGGCAAGGGATCTGCATGATTCAGTTTCACAAAAGTTATTTTCATTAACATTTATGACGAAGGGTACCGAAGCTGTTTTAAAGGGACAAAATGAAACGGTAGATCAATCTCTTCATGAGATGAGGGAATTAGCACAAGCTGCCTTAAAAGAAATGCGAGCACTTATTTGGCAACTTCGTCCAGCAGGGTTAGAAAAAGGTTTGCTACTCGCTTTAAAGCAATATGGAGAGAACTTAGGGCTGAACATTCGTGAGCAAGTTAAAGGTGTGCGTGAGTTACCGCGTGTAGTGGAAGAAACATTATGGCGAATTGGACAAGAGGCTTTAAATAATGTGAGTAAACATGCGAGGGTAACAGAGGCGACAATTTATTTGAAAGTAACAGAGAAAGAAGTGTCTTTAGAGGTAGTTAATTATGGCCTCGGTTTTATAGAAAAAGATATAAAAGAGAAGAAATCGCTCGGTATGACAACAATGCGTGAACGCGCAGAGTTAATTGGCGGATGGATTACGATTGTAAGTGAGAAAAAGCGAACAAGTATAAAAGTTATCGTACCATTATAATGCGATGTGAAAATGAGGGAAACTTGTGAAGATAAAAGTATTATTAGTTGATGATCATACAGTTGTTTTAAAAGGATTAGCATTTTTTTTAAGCACACAAGAGGATCTTGAATTGGTTGGAGAGGCGAATAATGGGAAAGAAGCGTTGGTAAAGGTTCAAGAAGTACAGCCAGATATAGTTTTGATGGACCTGTATATGCCAGAGATGGATGGGATTGAAGCGACCGCATGCATCAAAAAGGAATATCCAAATGTGAAAGTACTCGTATTAACTAGTTTTTCCGATCAAGCGCATGTCTTGCCGGCTTTAAAAGCTGGGGCAAGCGGATATATTCTAAAAGATGTCGAGCCTGATCAACTTGTGGAAGCAATTCGTAGCGCATATAAAGGAAATATCCAGCTTCACCCTGATATAGCAAGTACACTTCTTTCTCAAACTTTGCCGCAAGAAGAGAAACAGGAGTCATCAAATATTCATGTAGATGTACTAACGGCAAGAGAGAATGAAGTGTTGCGGCTCTTGGCAAAAGGGATGAGTAATAAGGAAATTGCATCCGTGTTAGTGATTACAGAAAAAACAGTAAAAGCTCATGTAAGTAGTATTTTAGGAAAATTAAATTTATCGGATCGTACACAAGCAGCTTTATATGCAGTGAAAAATGGGGTCGTATAAGACAAAAGTCGTAGGACTTAGTTAGTCTTTAGGAGGCGGACTTTTTTTATGAAAAGATACGTCTATGTGAGGAAGAAATTGTTAGGATGAGAGGATAAAATGTATTTGTAAACAACAATAATTACAAGGGATTGTCCCTTTTTAGTGAGTAGATAATAAACCACGTAAGAGTAAGTAATAGGAGGAAAAAAGGCATGACAACAGTTTTATTTGTAAAAGCTAACAACCGCCCAGCGGACCAAGCAGTTAGTGTGAAATTATATGAAGCGTTTTTAGCAAGTTATAAAGAAGCACATCCCAATGATACAGTGGTAGAACTTGATTTATACAATGAAGAATTACCATATGTAGGAGTAGATATGATTAACGGCACATTTAAAGCAAGTAGAGGATTTGATTTAACAGCAGAAGAAGCAAAAGCAGTAGCTGTTGCTGATAAATATTTAGATCAATTCCTTGCAGCTGATAAAGTAGTATTTGGTTTCCCGTTATGGAACTTAACAATTCCAGCTGTACTGCACACATATATCGATTACTTAAACCGCGCTGGTAAAACATTTAAATATACACCAGAAGGCCCAGTAGGTCTTATTGGAGATAAGAAAATTGCGTTATTAAACGCACGCGGTGGTGTATATTCTGAAGGACCAGCAGCAGAAGTAGAAATGGCTGTTAAATATGTAGCAAGCATGATGGGCTTCTTCGGTGTAACAAATATGGAAACTGTTATCATTGAAGGTCATAATCAATTCCCAGATAAAGCAGAAGAGATTATTGCAGAAGGTCTTGAGAAAGCTGTTAAAGTAGCAAGCATATTCTAATGAACAAAATAATCGTTACTCAATAAGCAGTATCAATGTCTTTATGGCATTGGTAATGCTTTTTTTATTGTCGTTTGAGTTCATCTGCTAACTGTTGTAATTGCTTTCTGTCTTGTATCAAATACATTCTTCCTTCTTTTTTTAACCAATTTTGCTGACAAAATTGCTTTAATACGTATAAGAGATGACGATAGCTAACGTTTAAGTATTCAGAGGCCTCTGTATGTTTTTCAAGGTAACAATTGCTTTGCTCTGTTAACAAAATGAACGCCGCTAATCGATTTTCTAAAGGGTAGTTATAGCTTTTGGCATATTGTTCAGTTCGAGTAATTGTTTTTTCTCCAATGAATTTGCACAATTGCTGTAAGAAATGGGCGTCTTGTAATAAGAGATGGCGACAATCTTTCAAGGGAAGAGCTAAACAGATACATGCTTCCATAGCTTCAATCCCTTTTGTTAATGTCTCTACTCCAATTAATCCTAATTCTCCAATGATTGATGGTGCTTTTATAAAATTAATTAAGGAAATCCTGCCATTCTGATGACTCATATATATTTTTGCTTTTCCTGAAATTAAGTAATAGAGGTAGGGAAATTCCTCTCCTTCGTTACAAATGGTTTCTTTTTTTTGAAACGAATGAACTTCTATATATGGCAAAATGTCAAACGAAAAGAACGTTTGAAAGTTGAAGCATTTTACATAACTAGGAATCTTATCTGAATCTTTTTCGATTTTCATTTTTTCACCTCGCATTTAGTATGAGATATCTCCTATTCTTTTTACAAGCAGGAGTGATACGATTTGTTTGATGACAAAAGAAAAAGCGTATTTTGATAGAAGAAAGGGAGAGAAGCAACATGAAGAAATATCAAACATTACTATTTGATGTAGACGATACGTTATTAGATTTTAAAGCAGCGGAAAGAACAGCGTTACATTTGCTTTTTGAGGAACAAAAAATTCCTTTAACTGATGAAATTGCAGCACATTACAAAAAAATAAACCAAAATCTGTGGAAATCCTTTGAAGAAGGAAAAATAGAGCGTGATGAGGTAGTGAATACTCGATTTTCAATTTTATTTAAGAAGTATGGTCAAGAGGTGGATGGCCTTTTGTTTGAAAAAAAATATCGTAGTTATTTAGAAGAAGGAAATCAGCTTATTCATGGAGTGTTTGAATTCATACAAAATATTCAAACCCAATATGATTTATATATTGTGACAAATGGTGTTTCTAAAACGCAAGATAAACGTCTGCATAATTCAGGATTACATTCATTCTTTAAGGGCATTTTTGTTTCAGAAGACACTGGTTATCAAAAACCAATGAAGGAATACTTCGATTATGTCTTTGCACGAATTTCTAATTTTTCTGTGGAGAAAGGATTAATTATCGGGGATTCTTTAAGTGCAGATATTAAAGGTGGGCAGCTAGCCGGGCTAGATACTTGCTGGTTTAATCCTGAAAAGAAGTTAAACGATAGCGGGATAGTTCCGACTTATGAAATTCAAACTTTTGATGAGCTGTATGAAATTTTAAAATGTTAGTTCTTTTGAGGTTTTAAGGAAAATTTTATCATTTTAACCGAGAAGACCCCCTCCTCTAAACGAAGTGAAGGTGGGGGTAGTTCAATTTACTATTCGATATTTGCACTAGCCGCTTGTTTATTCTCACTATTGTTAGGGAGTGGAAATAAATTTCCAATCATTGCAGCTCCAAGCATCGGTAATAATAAATTAATCGGGAAAAACATAAGTAATAGCACTGTAATAGCGATTGGTTTTCGTAATGCATAGCTTGAAATGGCTGTCGTCACGATAGCTACAGAAGCAATTGGATCTAGCGGTATGACAGTGGCCATAGCATATCCAATACTTGCTCCAGCAAATATAATCGGAAAAATGTGTCCTCCACGCCAACCTGTATTTAAACAAACTGCCGTTATACATAATTTTAAAACACCTGAAAGAAACAGCATCCCAAATGATAATTCTGTCCACTCATTCACTAATTCTTTTAATTGGTGTTCTCCTGAAAACATAGTATATGGGAGGAAAGTTCCGGCAATCCCTAAAATAATGCCACCTATAATCCCTAATGTTAGTTTATATTCTTGAAAAGGATGTACTACTTTTTCCAATGTATGTTCTACCTTGAAGTAAAAATAGCCTATACTAGCACCTATACAAGCAAGAGGTAGAAAGGCAACCCATTCATGAAGCGCAAAAGATCCTTCTCCAAAATTAACAATAAAAGATCCTCGATTATCAAATTTACTAAGCAATAAATAAACAGAAAAACCAGCCAAAGTAGTAGCGACATATACGATAGCTTTTTTCCCTTTGGAAACTTCAGCAAGTCGTTCATTCTCATTTTCACTTGGAGCTAAGTAACCGAATAACGGTGCATTAAAAATAACACTTAAAGTAGCACCAATTCCAATTTCTGTTAGTCCTTGCATTCCTTTTACAGCAAAGTGAAAGCGATCGCCAACCCATGTACAAAGCCCGCCTATAATCCCAACAAGTGCTGCTTCGGGCCCTAAGCTTGCTCCAAATACTAAAACAATAATAGCTGTTAATGTAGCTTGATGTACAAAACGGTATTCAATCCTACCTGTTTTCTTATATTCAGCCATTACCTCTGGCATTAAACGTGGGTATGTACCAAAGTACTTTTGTGATAGTCCAATAAGAAAACCACCGATTATTGTTACACAAATTGTGTAATAAGATGGTAATGCAAATTCTTTAGGTAAATATTCCCAAACGAAATGAATTCCAGCATTGGTGACAACTAAAAATAACCAGACTGTGGCACCAACGATAGAACCTAGAAATATACCGTACACGATGAGTAAATAGTGCATATTTCTCCTAATAGTCAATTTTTATGCCTCCTCTATTTATACGTTATTATGAAAAATTAGAGATTCTAATACGAAAATAATGAATTGAATATGCATATTATCATTTTAAAGAATTACTTATTCAACATATATTATAAACATCATTAGTATTATTTCTTTTAAAGAAGCAAAATACAAGTGATGTTTAAAGCTTTTGATTTTATCGAAATGATACTGCTCATGTCATGTACGGAAATAAATATAAATTGTCTAAAATGCTATTGTAATCCCTACGAGAATTGTATACTAGTATAAGTTAAAATACGCATTAGATTTAGGAGGTTTCTTGTTTGATTCGTGATTTGAAAGAACAAGCGCTTGATGAGCTTGATGAAAGATGGGGATTAGCAGTAGGAGTTACTACATTGTTCTTTATATTCCCTTTCGTATGGTCTTGGAGCTGGAGTAAAGTAATAGAATCGTTTATGATGGATATTATTGTCATGCTAATGGTTGGGCCCTTAACTTTAGGTGCTTACTATCTTGCCTTAAATACAGTTCGTGACAAGACAGCTGGGATTGGGCAATTATTTAAATGGTGTAAAGGGTTAAATAAGCTTATTAAATCAATTTTAATATATTTACTAATGGATATCTATATTACTTTATGGACATTGCTATTTATCATTCCAGGGATTGTTAAAATTTTCTCTTACACTATGACATTTTTTATTTTAAATGATCATCCGGAATTTTCAATGAACCAAGCTATTACGGAAAGTCGTCGTATGATGAACGGACATAAGATGGATTATTTCTTAATATGTTTAAGTTTTATTGGCTGGTTTATACTAAGTATCCTTACTTTAGGAATCGGTTTCTTATGGTTGATTCCATATTTTTATACTACAAAAGCAGCGTTTTATGAGAAAGTTTCAACAGACTATTATAAAAGAAAATCTTATGTTTAAAAACAACAAAGCATAAATGTTAATGGTTCATGCTTGCTGTTCTTTATAAGCATTTTATAAATTGTTATACCATTGAACGACTTGTGACCTCTTACTTTAACGATTGTGTTATGGTATATGATCTATATATCACTTACAGTAGATGCTTTACACGCAAAATAAGCAAATATTTCATAAATACGAAAATGGCCAAGGGTTCTTTCAAAAAATCCTTGGCCATTAATTTTTTTAGAATATCACGTGCATGATATCAAGCAGTAGGCTTACCAAATTACCACTATAGAATCTTACAAAACTGTCATGTTGTTGTAAGGTCTAGCGATAGTAAAACAATAGATTTCCCTACATAATAAAGGTATAACAACAAACACAATTTCATGAGGTGATACATATGAATGGAAATAAAGTTTTATCTTCTTTTTCATACTGGAGTGTTCTTTTTGCCCCTGTCTTATTCCCGCTAATTGTTTGGATTCTCGGAGATCATGAAACAAAAGGTCATGCGAAACGAGCTCTATGGACACATCTTATTCCGGGAATTACTACTTTTATAGGAATTGTAGTATTGGGAATTATGGATGTCGGTTTTAAGCAACCAGGTACAACAATGGCTATTGGCGCAATGATTATGGTATGTATTTGCGGCCTAATTAGTCTATACTTTTTTATTTGGAATATTGTAAAAGGGATTCGAGTAATTAGAGCATAACCTCTAGGGTATCTACTATTCTTCGTATTCATCATTGTAATTCTTATTTAAGCTTACCTTGAGGACAAGGGGATATTTCCCTTGTTTCTTTAAATTCGAATTCTGATAATAAACAGTTAATAAAATCTTTTGTAAATATTCAGAAAAATAATTGACATTAGGAAATTATTGCTATAAAATCAACGGTAATTGCATAGTCTTATCAAGAAAAGGTGGAGGGACAGGCCCTATGAAACCTTGGCAACAGCCGAATAACGGAATTGTGCCAAATCCTGCAGGTAATAACCCTGAGAGATAAGAAAGAGACTTTAGAGCGTGTTTTCAAACTGCTTCTTTCTTGTTCGGGAAAGAAGCAGTTTTTTTATTTTCTATAAAAGAAAGGAGAATAAGGAATGGGAGAATCATGGGGAAAAGGAACCATTTGTGTGCAAGGTGGTTATACACCGAAGAATGGTGAACCACGTGTTTTACCACTTTATCAAAGTACGACGTATAAATACGATACGTCCGATGATTTAGCAGCGCTCTTTAATTTAGAGGCAGAGGGCTATATTTATACGCGTATTGGGAATCCGACACTAGCAGCATTTGAACAAAAGTTAACAGAGTTAGAAGGCGGAGCCGGAGCTGTTGCGACAGCCTCTGGTCAAGCGGCTATTATGCTTGCTGTTTTAAATATTTGTGGCAGTGGTGATCATTTGCTTTGTTCTTCAACCGTTTATGGGGGAACCTTTAACCTGTTTGGAGTAAGTTTGCGTAAGCTTGGTATTGATGTAACATTCTTTAATCCGAACTTAACTGCTGATGAGATTGTGGCACTTGCAACTGAAAAAACAAAGCTAATTTATGCAGAGTCCCTTGGAAATCCAGCGATGAATGTTTTAAATTTTAAAGAGTTTTCAAACGCGGCAAAAGAACTGGAAGTACCGTTTATCGTGGATAATACTTTGGCGACACCATATTTATGCCAAGCGTTTGAGCATGGCGCAAATATTGTTGTTCATTCTACAACGAAATATATTGATGGCCATGCGAGTTCATTAGGTGGAATTGTCATTGATGGAGGAAATTTTGATTGGACAAATGGAAAATATCCTGAGCTTGTCGAACCAGATCCAAGTTATCATGGCGTAAGTTATGTGCAGAATTTTGGCCAGGCGGCATATATTGTGAAAGCTCGTGTTCAACTATTAAGAGACTATGGAAACTGTATGAGCCCATTCAATGCGTATATTAGCAACATCGGTTTAGAAACATTACATTTACGAATGGAGCGTCATAGTGAAAATGCTCTTGCAGTTGCGAAGTGGCTTGCTAACCATGATCGTATTGAATGGGTGAATTATCCGGGATTAGAAAGTAATGAAAATTATCCGTTAGCGCAAAAGTACTTAGCAAAAGGTGCAAGTGGTGTTTTAACATTTGGTATTAAAGGAGGACTAGAATCTGCGAAAGAGTTCATTGCAAATGTGAAGCTGGCAACTCTTGTGACACACGTTGCAGATGCAAGAACATGTGTGATTCATCCCGCTAGTACAACGCACAGACAGTTAAATGAAGAAGAGCAACGTTTAGCAGGTGTTACATCTGATTTAATTCGCTTATCAGTCGGTATCGAAGATGTTTCTGATATTATTGCGGACCTAGAGGAAGCATTAGTTGGAGGCAAAGCGCATGCCGATCATTGTTGATAAGGATTTACCAGCCCGTAAAATATTGCAAAAAGAAAATATTTTTGTGATGACAAAAGAGCGAGCTGAAACACAAGATATACGTGCTCTAAAAATTGCAATTTTGAACTTAATGCCAACAAAACAAGAAACAGAAGCGCAATTGCTCAGGTTACTCGGTAATACACCACTTCAACTGGATGTGCATTTGCTTCATATGGAGTCTCATATATCCCGTAATGTAGCGCAAGACCATTTAACAAGTTTTTATAAAACATTTCGCGATATTGAGGGAGACAAATTTGATGGTCTCATTATTACAGGGGCCCCAATTGAAACACTTCCTTTTGAAGATGTAGATTATTGGGAAGAACTTGGACGCATAATGGACTATTCAAAAACGAATGTAACATCTACATTGCATATTTGTTGGGGAGCACAAGCGGGTCTGTATTATCACTACGGAATTCCGAAATACTCGCTTGAAGAAAAGATGTTTGGTGTATTCGAGCATGAAGTGCATGAGCAGCATGTGAAATTGTTACAAGGATTCGATGAGCTCTTTTTTGCACCACATTCACGCCATACGGAAGTACGCGCAGCTGATATTGAAAAAGTACGAGAGTTGACATTACTAGCAACATCAGAAGAAGCAGGTGTCCACCTTGTTATGGGGCAAGATGGAAAGCATATTTTTGTTCTTGGTCATAGCGAATATAGCTGCGATACGTTAAAACAAGAATATGAACGCGATAAACAAAGAGGGCTAGATATTAAGGTTCCCAAAAACTATTTTAAACATAATAATCCAGCTGAAAAGCCACTCATAAGATGGCGGAGTCATGGAAACTTATTATTTTCAAATTGGTTAAATTATTATGTGTATCAAGAAACCCCTTATATTTTGTAAGCTGATCATTATATAACACGTGGTAACGTTTTCTTTACACGGATTACTTTATATTTTTACGAATGTTCAAAATATATTGTTTTTCGGAATTTTAACTTATATAATGGCATCTAAATACAATTCTTTAGAGGGGTGGACAGTATCATGAATGAAATTCAAGTGGGCTTATTAGGCCTTGGAACGGTTGGCAGCGGTGTGGTTCGTATTATTACGAATCATCAAGATCGTCTTATGCACCAAGTTGGTTGCCCAGTGAAAGTAACAAAAGTATTAGTGCAAAATATTGAAAAAGAGAGAGAGGTCCAAGTACCCTCTACCTTATTAACGAAAAATGCAAATGAAATTATAGATAATCCTGATATTGATGTTGTCATTGAAGTGATGGGCGGCATAGAGGAAGCGAAAGCATATATTTTACAAGCTTTGAAAAATGGTAAACATGTTGTTACTGCTAATAAAGATTTAATGGCATTGCACGGAGCAGAATTACTGACGGTGGCAAAGGAAAATCAAGCTGACTTATTTTACGAGGCGAGCGTAGCTGGAGGGATTCCAATTCTGCGCAGCATTGTAGAAGGACTTTCTTCGGATCTTATTACGAAAGTGATGGGAATCGTGAACGGAACAACAAACTTTATTCTGACAAAAATGTCTGACGAAGGGAGAGCATATGACGACGTGTTAAAAGAAGCGCAGCAGCTTGGATTTGCGGAAGCAGATCCAACATCAGACGTTGAAGGTTTAGATGCAGCAAGGAAAATGACGATTTTAGCTACTCTAGGTTTCTCTACAAATGTAGAGCTTGGAGATGTGAAGGTGAAAGGGATTACTTCCATTACTGAGGAAGATATCGCATATAGTAAAAGCTTAGGATATACAATTAAATTAATTGGACTGGCGAAGCGTGATGGTGAAAAGTTAGAGGTAACAGTTGAGCCAACATTACTTCCGAATACACACCCTCTTGCAGCTGTTCAAAATGAATATAACGCCGTATATGTATATGGTGAAGCGGTAGGAGAAACAATGTTTTATGGACCTGGTGCAGGAAGTTTACCGACAGCGACAGCGGTTGTTTCTGATTTAGTTGCGGTAATGCAAAATGTGCGCCTTGGTGTAACCGGGAATAGCGCAGTTTCTCCGCAGTATGAAAAGGTATTAAAAGAGCCAGATGAAATTTTTGTGAAGAAGTTTTTACGCCTACATGTAAAAGATGAAATTGGTGTGTTTGCAAAAATTACATCTTTATTCTCTGAACGCGGTGTTAGCTTTGAAAAAATTATTCAAATGCCACTCGGGGAGAAAGGAAAGGCTGAGATTGTTATCGTAACACATCGTGCATCACTTGCAGACTATGAATATATTTTACATACATTGGGGACATACGAAGAAATAGATTGTGTGAAAGCAAACTATCGAATCGAAGGAGATGCTAGGTAATGTGGAAAGGTTTGCTTGCTGAGTATAAGGAGTTTTTACCTATTACGGAAAAGACACCTCCCTTAACATTGCATGAAGGTAATACACCACTTATTTTACTAGAAAACCTTTCAAAGCGGTGGGGCGTAACAATTTACGGGAAAATAGAGGGGGCAAATCCAAGCGGATCGTTTAAGGATCGCGGTATGGTAATGGCGGTAGCAAAAGCAAAAGAAGCAGGGAGCGGATCGATTATCTGTGCATCTACAGGTAATACGTCTGCATCTGCAGCAGCTTATGCAGCTAGGGCAGGACTGTCGTGCATCGTTATTATTCCAAATGGGAAGATTGCATACGGTAAATTAGCGCAAGCTGTCATGTATGGTGCTGAGATTATAAGTATTGATGGGAATTTCGATCATGCTTTGCAAATTGTACGTAAGCTTAGCGAATCATCACCAATTACACTTGTAAATTCTGTTAATCCATACCGAATTGAAGGGCAAAAAACAGCTGCATTTGAGATTTGTGATGCGCTTGGGAAGGCGCCGGATATTTTAGCAATTCCAGTTGGTAATGCAGGCAATATTACAGCGTATTGGAAAGGTTTCAAAGAGTATCACGAAAGACTTGGTACGGGTTTACCAGAGATGCGCGGCTTTGAGGCTGAAGGAGCAGCGGCGATTGTGCACGGACATAAAATTGAAGAGCCAGAAACAATCGCAACAGCAATTCGAATTGGAAATCCCGCAAGTTGGGAGCAAGCCGCCCTAGCTGCAGAACAATCTCGAGGTAAAATTGACGAAGTAACAGATCGTGAAATTCTTGAAGCGTATGAATGGCTAGCCAAGTATGAAGGAATCTTTGCAGAACCGGCTTCATGTGCTTCTCTTGCAGGTGTTTATAAACAATTGCAAAGCGGGGAAATTACAAAAGGAAGCCAAATTGTAGCGGTATTAACAGGTAACGGTTTGAAGGATCCAAATATCGCCATTGATACGAAGGGAATTCAACCAGTCGTGTTACAAAATGATGAGAAGGTTGTCTTTGATTATATTCAGGGAGCTGTCTTTCGGTAAAATAGATGAAAAAAGCCTATTGTAGCGTTATTCGCTCAATAGGCTTTTTTCATGTGGAGGATTTTTGTACCAATCTGAATAAATGCTTGAATGATCCAGCCTGTTGTAAAGGAAAGGATAATTGTTCCGAAGTAAATAGGCCCATCTAATAAGAAACTGAGTGTTAAAAATAGCAAAGCTAATGAAATTTCTGTTCTGCGAAACGTCCATTTTTTCTTTTCAGACATTGTTAAGACAAAGGCCTCTTGTGGTGCTGCACATAATTGTGTGGAGACATAAATTCCAATTCCAGCGCCAACAAATAGATTTCCGCACACAAGTGTTATATATTTTGGAAGAGAGCGGATTGAATCCATAATGATAGTAATAGAACCAATCCAATCAACAAAAACAGAAATAAGAACCATAGTAACAATTGTTCCGATTGTAATATGCTTCTTATTCAAAAATAGCACAATAAGTGTAAAGGCGAAGTTAATCATAAAAATCCAAAAGCCAATACTTACTCCAAAGTTTTGATATAGCGCAATAAAAAACGAATCATAAGGACTAAGGCCAAAGGAAGTAATAGTTGTCATCATGTTAATTCCAAGAGATAGGATGAGTAGTCCGCTAATAAAAAATATATAGTCTAGTTTTAGACGTATCATATGTTTCAAATCCTTTCTGAATGTATTTGCTAGAAAAAGATATATTGTGGAAAGCTTACCAGGTCAAGAAAGAATTTTTTGATGAGGTTTATTTAAATGATGGGAAGGGGAGGAAATAAGATGACAAATATAAAAAAGATTGCGGAAATTGCCGGTGTATCAGTGTCAACGGTTTCACGTGTATTAAATAATCATCCGTATGTAAGTGATAAAAAGAGGCAGGAAATTTTAGCAATCATTGAAGAGCTAAATTACACCCAAAATGTGAATGCGATTCATTTAGTAAGAGGAAAGACGAATGTGATAGGTGTTATTTTGCCGCATGTAAATGATCAATATTACAGTGCAATTATTGAGGGGATTTCTAAAGAAACGGCCAAAAAAAATTATAATATGATGCTCTGTCAGACGAACTATAGTGCCGAAAAAGAACTTGAAATTTTGCATATGTTAAAAATGAAGAAGCTTGATGGTGTAATTATATGCTCGAGAATGAATGGCTGCAAAACAATAGAAGAATATACAAAGTTTGGTCCGATTGTAACATGTGAAGAAATAGAATCTAAGTGTATTTCTAGCGTACATATTGATCACTATAAGGTGTTTTCGCAGGGGATGAAATACGTAATAGAAAACGGACACGCTCACATTGGATATTGTATTGGCAGAAGTCATAGCGTAAATAGTCAAAAACGAAAACAAGCTTATGAGGAAGCGCTTCAGGAGATTTCTATAGAATCTCGAGAAGAATGGAAGTTTACAGAGCATTTTACAGTAGCGGATGGTCGTGAAGTGATAAGAGCGTGGATTAACATGTCTGTGAAACCAACAGCATTTCTCGTTTCTTGTAATCCAATCGCAGCAGGTATGGTAACGGAAGCAAAAAAACAAGGAATTCGTATTCCTGAAGATCTTGCAATTATTGGATGCGATGACCAAGAGGTGGCTGATGTGTTAGGAATTACAACAATTGCTCATTCTAGTAAAGTAGTTGGTGCGAAAGCATTTGAAATATTATATGAGAAGATAGAGGATGAAAAAATAGATGTGAAGAACATTGAACTTTTACCACAGTTGACCCTTCGTGAAACTACATAATGCATAAAGTATGAAAATCGCTTTTCGAAAAGGCGTTTGGTATAATTAGGGACAATCTATGAGGCTAAAAGGGGTTTTGACATGAGATCCAAATTAGTAAAAGGAATTTTACTCATTACAATTGCATCTTTTTGTTTATTTGCATATGGTTTTATTTCGGGGATTAATGATGTATTAAATCCGAAAGCTTCAAATTTAACTATGAAGACAGCACAAAAACAAGTAAAGGGGAAACAGCACCCTGGAACATTACAAGTTGTCAGTTTAGGCGATTCTTTAACGCGTGGCGTTGGAGATAAAGAAGGAATTGGCTATGTGGGACGAGTGAAAGAAAGTTTGCAGAAGGATTACAAACAAAAGGTAGCGTTAACGAATTTAGCTGTTAGTGGTGCGAAAATGCCGGATTTGTTGAAACAAATAGCAAGTAGTGGTGCACAGTACTCAATTAAGCAAGCGGATCTTATCATTTTAACAATTGGAGGAAATGACTTATTTCCAGGATGGGAATCACTTGGAAAGATAGATCTAGAAACATATCGCCCTAATACAGAAACATTTCAAAATCAGGCAAAACAAATTTTAACAGAAATTCGAAAGCTAAATCCAGATAGCCCGATTTTCTGGCTCGGTTTATACAATCCTTTTGAGGATGTTGAAGATTTAAAAGGTTCTTCATCCATTGTTGTAGATTGGAATGCATCTTTAGAGAAGTTAGCAATAGATAATAAAAATGTATATATAACGCCAACGTTTGATCTGTTTCAAAACCGAGGGAAAGAATTATTATACTCAGATCATTTTCATCCGAATGAAATTGGCTACTCATATATGGCGGATCGCTTATTACAAGGCGTTGTAAGTAAGCTGAAGCTAAATGAAGGAGGGGCGAAATGACGACGGTACTTTCAGTACGAAATGTGAAAAAGGTCATTGGGAAAAAGACGCTTGTTGAAAACATTTCATTTGATGTGAACCAAGGAGAAGTGTTTGGATTTTTAGGACCAAATGGGGCAGGGAAAACAACAACAATTCGGATGCTAGTTGGTCTTATTAAAGCGACTGAAGGTACGATTTCTATTGGTGGTTATAATATTAAAGAGAACTTTCGAGAAGCGATGCGGCAAATTGGTAGCATCGTGGAAAATCCAGAGCTCTATACATATTTAACAGGGTGGGAAAATTTAAAGCAATTTGCACGTATGCTTGGCGGTATATCAGATGAACGTATTTTAGAAATTGCGAAAATGGTTCATTTAGATGAACGTATTCACGATAAAGTGAAAACGTATTCTCTGGGTATGAAACAACGCCTTGGAATCGCGCAGGCTCTTCTTGGAAACCCGAAACTCCTTATACTAGATGAACCAACAAATGGCCTAGATCCAGCTGGTATAAGAGAGATGAGGGAGTTTATACATAAGCTTGTGAAAGAAGAAAACATGAGTGTCTTTATTTCGAGTCACTTACTAAGTGAAGTACAAATGATATGTGATCGTGTCGCTATTATTCATAAGGGAAAAATGATTACAGTTGCACCTATTGAAGAGTTGATTAAAACTGCGAGCGATCGTGTTGAATGGATTGTTACACCGATTTCCCGAGCATTAGAACTTTTAAAAACTTCAAAAGAAGTTAGGGAAATTAGCATAGATGATGAACGTTTATTGTGCCGAATGGATATTAATACAATTAGTGCTTGGAATAAACGCTTTGTAGAAAACGGAATAGATGTACATAGCGTGAAGGAGCTTGTATTTACACTAGAAGATTTATTTATTGAACTCACAGGGAGTGAGAAACATGCGTGAATTTGCGAATCTTGTTTTAAATGAATCAGAAAAAATCTATCGAAAGAAACGTATTGTTGTCGTCATGCTCATATTGGCAATCTTAATTCCTTTGTTTGTTTATGCACAGTATCGTGAAGTGCAGACAACGCAAAAACGCCTTGGTACGAGCGATTGGAAGGTAGCACTTCAGCAGCAAATTGTTGATTCGCAAAATCGTTTAAATAATTCTAGGTTGCCAGAAGAATGGCGGGATTGGCTGAAAGTACGAGTGGAGCAGCAACAATATTATTTAGATCATGATATTAATCCAACAGCACCAGGAGCACCAACGTTTGTACGAGCATTCATTGAACAAGGAATTACATTGTTTATTCCGCTACTTGTAATGATTGTTGCAATTGACATTGTATCGGGAGAACGAAGTGATGGAACGATGAAAATGCTTCTAACGCGGCCGATTCGACGCTTTAAAATTCTTCTCAGTAAATATGTGACGATGTTGTTATTTATCTCACTTATATTGCTCTTGGTGGGGATTTTCTCCTATGTATTATCGGGCGTTGTTTTCGGATATGCCGGGTGGAATTTACCGGTACTGACGGGTTTTGGAATTGATAAAGAAACATTGAATACAAATTTTGTCCACCTCATTCCGCAGTGGCAATATATTTTAATGGCATATGGATTAGCTTGGTTTGTTGCGATTGTTGTGGGAACCATATCCTTTATGGTTTCTGTGTTAATTCGTAATACACCAGCTGGTATGGGAGTCATGCTAGCAGCGTTAATTGCAGGTGGTATCTTAAGTTCCTTCGCAACGTCTTGGGAAGGGGCAAAATATATTTTTAGCGTAAATTTATTGCTCACAGATTATTTATCAGGGAAGTTACCGGCATTGCAAGGTCTATCGATGAGCTTTTCATTGATGAATTTAACAGCTTGGGCTGTAGTTTCTCTTATCATTTCATTTGTCGTATTTACGAAGCAAGACATGGTCAATTAAATGAATAGGAAGTGAAGAGATGGAACATATTTTAAAGAATGATTGGGAGCCGTTACTTGCACCAGAATTCGAGAAACCATATTATCAAAAACTAAGACAGTTTTTAAAAGAAGAATATAGTACCCATGTCATATATCCGAAAGCCAATGATATTTTTAATGCACTACATTATACAAGTTATAAGGATACAAAGGTTGTTATTTTAGGACAAGATCCATATCATGGACCAGATCAAGCGCATGGGTTAAGTTTTTCTGTGCAACCTGGTGTGAAAACACCACCATCACTGCAAAATATGTACAAAGAATTGCATGCAGATCTTGGTTGTGAAATTCCGAATAACGGTTATTTAGTGAAATGGGCAGAGCAAGGCGTATTATTACTTAATGCGGTGTTAACTGTGAGACAAGGAGAAGCAAATTCTCATAAGGGAAAAGGATGGGAGCATTTCACAGATCGTGTTATTGAACTGTTAAATGAACGTGAAAAACCTTTAATTTTCATATTGTGGGGGCGCCATGCACAAGCAAAGAAAAAACTGATTACAAACTCGAATCATCATATTATTGAATCTGTACATCCAAGTCCTTTATCAGCAAGACGAGGTTTCTTTGGCAGCAAGCCGTTTTCAAAAGTAAATGACCTCTTATCTAGTATGGATGAGAAAAAAATTGATTGGCAAATTCCAAATCTATAAAAAAGGTAGCTAACAGTCATTCTGTTAGCTACCTTTTTTAATCACTGCGGTTCATTTTTTAATTTTGCATCTAGTACAAATGTACCAAATGGGATAACGGAAGCAATCAACGCACCTAAAGCCCATAAGATAGACTTACGATGTACGATTGTTACTTGAATCACGGCAAAGATGAATAATATAAATAGAACGCCATGAGCCATACCTGTAATTTTAACTGCTGTTGCAAACCCCGCAAAGTATTTTAACGGCATCGCTACAAATAATAGTAGTAGAAAGGAAATCCCTTCGACTAATCCAATTGCTCTTAATCTTCCGATTGGTGTAGATAACATAAAAGTGCCTCCTTGAACATGCGCTTGTATATAGTAAATTTGTATTCTTATTCCAAATAAAATAGTATGTTTTGTTTCATTATATACAAAAACAAAGTTTACACTACGAGAATGTTGTAAAGTTCAAAATATCTTCACAAAGCTACGTACATTTAAATAAAAACCCATTTGAAGTATTTGACTTCAAATGGGTTTTGTGAATGCATCTATATAAGTGCAAAAAACCTTTCCTTTTAGATGGGAGAGAGCATCCGTCCATGCATAGAAGCGGTTAGGTCCTTTTTTAGCCCCATGCCCCAAGTTAAAAAAAGGGGGAAAATGAGTGCAGGTCACCTTTTGTTTTCAAAGCAGTAACTTGTATGTTGAAAAATTTATATATTAAACAAGAACTTCGGTTTTTAGCACAAATTTCTCTACAACTTTAGCAACGCCATCATTCATATTCGTGTCTGTTACGTAGTTTGCAATTTCTTTAATGTCATCTGGAGCATTGCCCATCGCAACACCAAGGCCAGCGAACTCGATCATTGTTTGATCGTTGTAGCTATCGCCCATTGCGATTACTTCCTCACGCTTAATACCAAGTTTTTGAATCAATTGATTTAAGCTTGTTCCTTTTGTTACACCAGCTTCTGTGAACTCTAAGAAGTATGGTTTTGAACGCATTACACTTAGTTTGCCTTCTAGTTGTTTTTGAAGTTTTTTCTCTACTTCTACAAGGCGTTCAGCTTCTTTATTCATTAATACTTTTACAACAGGTTCTTGTACAGCAGTGATAAAGCTGTCTACTTCAATAATTGACATGCCTGTAAGAGTTCCTTCAATTTCTGTATATGGATTATTTTCTTCCGTTATAATATCATCGCCCATATACGTATGAATCCAAACATCTTCTTCTTTACTAATTTCATATAGATTGTGAACGATTTCAGGAGATAGTGTACTGCTGAATAATTCTTCATCCGTTTTACAATTAATAATTTTTGCACCATTAAACGATAAGATGAAGCTTCCATATTCTTCTAGACGAAGCTCCTTTGCAATATGACGCATACCAAATGTTGGGCGGCCAGAAGCAAGCACAACTTTTACACCTTGTTCTTGAGCAGTCATTAAGGCCTGTTTTGTACGTTCTGAAATCGTATGGTCATCACGTAGTAAAGTATCATCTAAATCTAAAACAATCATTTTATAAGACATATAGAAAGTTCCTTTCTTTGTTGAAAGTTGATATTGTTAGAAATTCGTTCTAGCAAAACGATGAGGATTAAATAGTAAGACATCGAACCTCTTTAAAGGTACATAAATTGAAAAAAGATAGAAACCCTTCCTTTTTAGATGGAAGAGAGCATCCGCCCATGCATAGAAGCGGTCAGATCCTTTTCCTGCCACCACGCCAAGTTAAAAAAAGGGAGAAAATGAGTGCAGGTCATCTTTTGTTTTTAAAGCAGTAATGTATATGTGAAAAACCAAAAACCTGATTGGTGATGGAAGTTTCATTTTATATAGTGAGCCTGATTACTGTATTGTTAGTATATATTATCATGGGCATATTGCCCATGATAATTCTATCGTAACAACTCTGGAAGTAGAGTGCAATAATGGAAGTTTTCCAATTTACGATGGTTGTTTTTCCTTTGAACGGGAAAATAAAACTTCAAGCAAAATAGCCATGACAGAACCAAGTACAAGGCCATTGCTTAAAAATGATGCTAAAAATGGTGGCAGGGTCGAAAATGCCTGCGGCGGGACAAACATAACCCCGATTCCTGTGAAAAGAGACAGACCAGCGACGCGGAATAAACGCTCTTTATTTTCTACGGTGTCATATTCACGGAAGGCAAGACCAATCATACTTGCAAATACAGGATAAATAGCAGCATATCCAACGGCGACAGGAATAGCGGCGAAGAATGATGTAATCTTTGGAAATATACTAATTATAATAATAAAACTTGACCCTAATAGGAAAGGAAGGCGTTTATAAATATTTGTTGTTGCAATAAATCCAGCTGAACCTGAAATAGCTACTGGTCCAATTGCTGAGAAAAGACCACCTAAAAGCTGATTTATGCCCGTTATAATTCCGGCATGTTTGAATCGATTTTGAACTGCACCTTCTTCATATTTAGAAACAACCTTTTGCACAACACGGATGCTTGCCAACATGTTCGTTAAGAGCAACAGTGTGACAAAGACAACGGTAATTGCCATGTTCCATTCGATACGAGGCAATCCAAACACGAATAGAGACGGTAGACGGATGATATCTGTTACCGGTGTAACCGGATTAGATAATCCGAAGCATGCAAATAGGATCCATCCAAAGACAATGCTGAACAGAACAGAGTATTGTCCAATAATAGGTAGCTTCATAATAAAAAAAGATAGTAAAATAACAATGAGTGAAAGAATAAAGACGTTTGCTTGTACTTCAGTATGTTGTCCATCAAGGCCGAACATTCCTTTTAGAAAAGAACCGCTGAGCTGGGCAACGAGAAGGAATAAATATGTTCCAATTACTGTTGGTGTAAAATAACGGACAAGTTTATCAATAAGTCCAAAAATACTAAGGATAATACAGATGATGCCGCTTAACAGAAATGCGTATTGTAAGACGCGGAGTGTTTCATTATTTGATCCAAATAATACGACACCTAAACTCGCGTATAGTGAGAAGATTCCCCACCAAAGACCAGCTGGCCCTTCTTGAATCGGTAGCCTATGACCAAATATAGCTTGCAGAAGGCCAGCAAAGCCAAGAACAAATAACGTTCGTTGTACAAATGCAATTGCTTCAGCACCTTCAAGGCCATAACTAGCAGCAACACTAATTGGTACAATGAGGCTACCGGCCAAAATAAATAATGCCCATTGCAAGGCAGAAAGAAATGTTTTCATTATATCAACCTCTTTCATAGATTCCGCTTCTAGTATATACGTATTTCATTTCCTCTGGCAAAGATTGTAGTAGAGAAAAGAGTTGAAGAATGAGATGAATGCACGCAGGCAATTATGGATTGCAGTTATATGTATGTGTTTTGTTGTAGTTCTTGGAACAATCGGATTTATGATGATAGAAGAGATTAGTTTGTTTCAAGCCTTTTGGATGACAATGATTACAGTATTAACGGTTGGGTATGGAGATGCAGTTCCATTAACACAAGCTGGGAAGATTTTTGCGCTTCTTATTATTCCTGTTGGTGTAGGAATTGTTACATATGCAATCGGGGTAGTAGCAGCAATGATTATTGAGGGGAATTTATTTCATGCAGTGCGGAGGAAGAAAATGGACAAACAAATAGCGCAAATACAAGATCATATTATTGTATGTGGTTGTGGTAGAGTAGGACTTCAAGTTGTACACGAATTACAGGAAAAGAATATTCCATTTGTTGTTGTTGATAAAGAAGAAGCAGTACTAGAGAAAGAGAAGCTTTTATATGTACATGGTGACGCCACGGAAGATCAGGTGTTACGTAAGGCGGGGATTACAAGGGCTGCTGGCTTAGTAGCAATTGTTGCGAATGATGCTGAAAATGTATTTATTACATTAACAGCGCGAGGATTAAATAGGACAATTAAAATTGTGGCTAGAGCTGAAAAGCCAGAAACGGAAGGGAAATTACGCCGTGCTGGTGCCAATAAAGTTATTAATCCATCCAGTATGGCTGGAATTCATATTGCAAAAGGAATCGCAAATCCGTTAACGGTTCATTATATTGATACGGTACTTTATGGAACAGATCAGGCTTTTGCAATAGAGGAAGTTCAAATTGGCGAAAGGTCTTTTTTAATTGGAAAAACATTGATAGAAAGCAATGTGAGAAATCAATTTGATGTTACAATTTTAGCGATTTTACGAGATGGAAATATTATTCATAATCCAACAGGGCAGGAAAAATTACAAGAACATGATATGATAATAGTATTTGGTCCAGTAGAGAAGCTGGGGCAATTTGAGAAAGAACTACAAAGTACGAGGTGATTAGGAATGCAAATATCGAGCGATAAAATTTTGAATAAAATGGCAAATGAAGTTGCGAAAGCAAAAAATAGTGAAGGACGAAAGGCAAAAGAACATCTTTTAGTGGTTCGTGCTTTATGTGATTTATTATTAGATGAACAGGTTGAAACTTCTGCATATGTAGAGCCAAGGCTACAATCACAAGTTATAACACCACATCCGACGATGACGGTTCAACCGATTGCGGCGGTTTCTGGAGAACCTGTCTATATAAAAGAAGATGGTGCAAATGGTAATTCGTTATTTGATTTCTAAAAGCTAAATTGGTTGGCTAATATGTAAAAATTTCTTATTATAAAGATAAAAAAGGGGAATTCCAATGAAAATTTTCTTCTTATTGGGCTGTATTACAGCCGGGTTATCTGTCGCGTTAGGTGCTTTTGGTGCACACGGTTTAGAAAATAAGGTTTCTGCAAAAATGTTAGAAGTTTGGAAAACAGGTGTTACATATCAAATGTTTCATGCTGGAGGATTATTTGTTGTTGCGTTATTAATGGATAAGATTCAATCTTCTCTTGTAAGCACAGCAGGCTGGTTTATGGTAGCGGGAATTATTATGTTCTCTGGAAGTCTATATGCATTAAGTACGACGGGGATTAAGTTTTTCGGACCGATTACACCACTTGGTGGTGTAGCGTTTATTGTAGGCTGGATTTTACTAGGAACTGCAGTTGTAAAAGGATTATAAAGACAAAAACAAAAGCTGGCAAATGCCAGCTTTTTTTATGGTCTTGGAGCATAGGTTGCTGGTTGGCTAGGTAAATACGTGATTTCTCCAGGGAATTCTACATAATCTAAGTAAATCATAAGTAGTAAGAATCTTTTTCCGGATTTTGGTTCGCTGATGACGATGTGATCACGTCCAGCTGCTTCAATAATACCTGTATAGGATTGTGTGCCAAGTGAACTGCCACGCTCATATGTCATAACAATAGTTGCTGGTTTTCCTTTGTTTAAGCGAAGGATGTTTTCAATATATGATTGCTCTAGTGGGAGCATACCTTGAGATACTGCAAGTTGTGCTTGAGCAGTTTGTTGCTGCATAGCTTGCTGTTGCATAGCTTGTTGCTGCTGCGGCGTCATTTGTTGTTGTGGTTGCATATATCCCCCTGAAGGTTGATAAAAACCTGTTCCATAGTATGGATTTTGTTGCTGTGCCATTACAAGTCCCTCCTCGTTTTCATTCCTTAATATACTGCTGGACAATCCCCGGCGGATGGTTGAAAGAAGCAGTGTTTTTTAAAACGGCCTGAATTTTGTTGATTATACCAAGTTGGTGGACAAGCACCTTCGGGCCTAAAAAACCATAAGGCAAAATTGGCAGGCCAAAAACGTTGCCCTTCAATTGTACGCCTTGCAAGGGCAATGTCCTGTTCACGGGCTCGTTGATAAAAGTATCCTTTCTGCGTTGCTTCAAAACCACCTGGATTTTGATAAACCATTTGGCGTAAATTCCGTATTTGTTTAAAATCTAAGCAATTTCCTCGAACGCGATTTACACCGACATTTCCAACCATCAACATGCCTTGTTGACCTTCACCTTCAGCTTCTGCACGCATCAGCCTAGCTAATAATTTTACGTCTTCTTCTGTATAGTTGATAACGCCCATTATGTTTCACCTCTCTTTATGGATTGCACTAGAGAAAGAGGTTTATTTCTAGATGAATTGTGGAGCAATTACTAGTTCATACGTATGAGGAAAAGGACTCAGATATGACAACCAAACAAAGTTTTAGGGAGGGGAATTTTAGCGTTAGAGGGAGAAAGATAATGAAAAAGCTAGCAAATGTGCTAGCTTTTTTATGAATTAGAATATTTTTGACCACATATTTGAGAAGAAATCACCGATTGATCGTATTGTTAATACGAACCAATTTGCCTTTTCTACTTCTTCTGTTGTTTTTGCAGCGATTTTCATCTTCTTACTTCCGTCTAAGAAACCGTATTGATCAGTTGATTCTAAAACAAGTGAACCTACTTTAGCATCTTTTTTGATTGGCGCAACTAATTTCTCATCTTCGGCAAGTGATTTATCTGCCTCAGTAGAAACTTTATAAGATGGTTTACTTCCTTTTTTTGTGATCACCGTTATCTCTTTTTCAGGTGTCACAGTTACAGTATCTTCTTTTCCTTTTACAACAGAAATTATATTGTTTTTATCTATTTTTAATTTCTGCTTTTCAAAGTTATTAAATCCGTAATCAATTAATTTGCGTGATTCTGTGAAACGTTCATCCATTGATTTTGTTTTAATAATAACGGAGATGAGACGTAGATCACCGCGTTTTGCAGAAATTGTAAATCCATACCCAGCTGTATCTGAACTTCCCGTTTTTAAACCATCTGTTCCTTCATAAGCAAAAGCAGCACCTGGTAACATCCAGTTCCAGTTTTCCATGCGAATTGGTTTTGGATGGTTATCTGGAAAGCTTCTAAATCTTTGTTTTGTATCCTCTAATATTTCTGGATACTTTGTAATAATTGTTTTTGATAGAATACCCATATCGCGAGCTGATAAAGAGTTTTCGCCATTCGGATCTGTTCCTTCCGGATGTTTTCCTTTTAAATCAGCATTATTTAATCCGGTAGCATTTACAAATTTATATTTCTTTAACCCTAGTTTTTTTGCGTGTTCATTTGCAAGGTTTAAGAAGTTTTTTTCATTTCCCGCAAGAAGTTCAGCAAGCGCAATGCTGGATCCATTTGCAGAGAAGATAACAATAGAATGATATAATTCTTTAACTGTATATTGTCGGCCTTTTTCGAAAGGAACGTTAGAGAATTCATTATTACGGGAAATTTCATAAGCGTAATCAGAGATGTTTACTTTTGTATCCCATGTTATTTTTCCTTCTTTAATTGCTTCCAAAACGGAGTAAACAACAATAAGTTTTGACATGCTAGCAATAGCTAGTAATTCATCTGGATTTTGCTCATGCAGTATTTTTCCTGTATCTGCATCAAAAAGAATGGCAGCAGCCGCTTCTATATGTATTTTTTCTTCTGCATGGGAGGTTGTTACTCCTAAGGAAGAAAATGACAATAGAAACACTAGTAAAATAGATAAAATTTTCCTCATATACATTATCACCTTCGCATCGTTATTAGCATATAGCTCGTACCATTTTAGCATGATTTTGAATATAAGAAAGTTGTAATTTAACAGGGGATTTGACGATTTCTTGTCTAATATTGTTTGAATTTGACGAAAAAAGAGGATTTTGAAGAGTTTTGATAGGATATTAAGAAAAAGGAACGAATTTCGTTCCTTTTTTGTACTATACGTATAAAAATTTTGCTACTTTTTCGCGTGGTAAGATGTTACCAATAAAGAATGTTCCGAATTCACCATAGCGAGCACTTACTTCATCAAAGCGCATTTCATATACAAGCTTTTTAAATTGAAGGATGTCGTCAGCGAATAGCGTTACACCCCACTCGTAATCGTCAAAGCCGACAGAACCTGTAATAACTTGACGTACCTTACCTGCATATTGACGACCAATTTTACCATGGCTGTACATAAGTTTTTTGCGTTCTTCCATTGGAAGCATGTACCAGTTATCATCGCCTTGACGACGCTTGTCCATTGGATAGAAACAAATATGATTTGCTTCTGGTAATTCAGGGTATAAGCGTGCTAGGATTTGAGGGTTTTGGTATGGATCTTCATCAGCTGGAAGGTAGTTACTTAACTCAACAACAGATACGTAAGAGTATGCAGGAACCATATATTCAGCTAATGTTGTTTTATTTAATTCTGTTTCAATTTCATTTAATTCTTCCATTGTTGGACGTAAAATCATAAACATAATATCCGCCTTTTGACCAACGACTGTATACATTGCATGACTACCTTGTTTTGAGGATGCGACCTTGTTCCATTTTTCGATGACGTTTAAAAATTCAAACATTGCTTGTCCGCGTTCGTCACTAGATAATGTTTTCCAAGCTGCCCAGTCGATAGAACGTAAATCATGTAAACAATACCAACCATCTAACGTTTTTGCTGCTTCACTCATTCTATTCACCTCAGTTAATGATATTTTACACGTTAACTATAGCATATATAGGTTTAAAGTCACCTGTGTAAAGCTTGGGTGCATAAAATTGTCACATTTTAAAAATGCTAGGAAGAGAATATGTATAAATCCATTTTGTTTTCACTTGGCATGGGGTGGGAAAATTTCCTGACTGCTTCTATGCATAGCCGGATGCTCTCTCCCATCTAAAAAGAAAGGTTTTTCATCAATGTTTTATAACAAATTAACCATGCTGAATTTTATGAAAATATAATCATTTTTATTTTGCCTATTTTTTAAGAGCTATAAGTTTAAAATATAGATGAAAAGAAGTATTCTTAAAAGTAGAGTTTTTTTAACATTTGTAGGAGGGTTTATTCGTGAGCGATTTATTTACAGCAGTAAAAGAAAAAGTTCAAGGAAAAGGTATTTCTATCGTACTTCCTGAAGGAACTGATGAAAGAATTTTAGGCGCTGCAAAGCGTTTAGCAAAAGAAGAGTTAGTAAAGCCAATCTTAGTTGGGAATAAAGAGGAAATTAGTGCAAAAGCTGCTAGCATGAACTTAACATTAGCAGGTGTTGATATTTATGATCCAGCTACATATGAAGAAATGGATGCAATGGTAGCATCTTTCGTTGAACGCCGTAAAGGGAAAGCGACAGAAGAAGATGCACGTAAAATCCTTAAAGACGAAAACTACTTTGGTACAATGCTTGTATACATGGGTAAAGCACACGGTTTAGTAAGTGGTGCAGCTCATTCTACAGCTGACACAGTTCGTCCAGCACTTCAAATCATTAAAACAAAACCAGGTGTTACAAAAACTTCAGGCGTATTCATCATGGTACGTGAAGATGAGAAATATGTATTCGCTGATTGCGCAATCAATATTGCACCAAACAGCCAAGATTTAGCTGAAATTGGTATTGAAAGTGCGAAAACTGCTGAGTTATTCGGCATCGATCCACGTGTTGCAATGTTAAGCTTCTCTACAAAAGGTTCTGCGAAATCTCCAGAAACAGAAAAAGTTGTAGAAGCAACTCGCATTGCGAAAGAAATGGCTCCTGAATTAACATTAGACGGTGAGTTCCAATTTGACGCTGCATTCGTACCATCTGTAGCTGAGAAAAAAGCACCAGGTTCTGTTATTAAAGGTGATGCTAACGTATTTGTATTCCCAAGCTTAGAAGCTGGTAATATCGGTTACAAAATTGCACAACGCCTAGGTAACTTTGAAGCAGTGGGACCAATCTTACAAGGCTTAAACATGCCAGTAAACGATTTATCTCGCGGTTGTAACGAAGAAGAAGTGTACAAGCTAGCTTTAATTACAGCAGCTCAAGCACTATAATTAAAAAGCCCCGCTATATAGCGGGGCTTTTATTACTTTTCGAGATCAAGTGCTTTATTATTGCGATCGATGATACGTTGTAAATTCATTTCGTACAAAGGAACTTCATCAACTGTTAATTGTGATGGTGTTAATTTGGGTGCGAAATGCAGTAATGTTTTTAACAGGCGCATCATTAAGTCTTGAACGGTAATCGTTTCACCAAGTAGTTCAGACAATGAGGCCATTGTACTTGGAACAATTTCAGGATACGTGAATCTTGTTTCTTTTCCTTGAATTGCTAAGTTGTAGAAATCACGAACAAGTGCCGCGCGTTCGGAGCCACTGCCTGTAGCACATAAATAAATTTGTACGGCAATCCCTCCGCGAATGCGGCGCTGTGAAATGCCTGCGAATTTTTGATCACGAATACTTAAATCATAGCTACCTGGACAATAAGAGCCAACGATTTCTTTTGCCTCGATATCGACATCGTAATCTTTTAACATTTCCTTAATTAAATGCCACATCGTATCGTATCCAAGATCGATATCAATTCCTTTTTCTGTTTCTTGGAATAGAAGTGATATATTTAAAACCCCTTCATCAAGTACGACTGCAAGACCACCTGAATTGCGGACAATGACATGGAAGTCGTTCTTTTTTAAAAAGGAAATCCCCTCATTTAAATGAGGAAGGCGAGAATCTTGAATGCCAAGAACAATTGTATTGTGATGAACCCAAGAGCGCATTGCTGAAGCAGATGTACCATTTCCGATTGTTGTACATAGCGTATCATCCATTGCAAATGACTGTAGAGCATGAAAAGTCTGGCCTAAACTAGACTGATCCACGATACGCCACTCTGGTTGAGATAAAATCGAACGGGAATTGCTCATATAACTAACCCCTTATCTATAAAATGACAATCTTTATTATAGCAAACATGGAGCAAAATGATGTAGTGGTTGACGGAAAGAAAATGAAATATGAAGGTAATGTAATTATTGGCGATTGCGTAAATATGCAGGTATGTACGCAATCGTAAGCGATGTAGCATATCAAACAATTAGTCAGTCAGTAAAAACAATTGGGGTAGTAGCATGTAAAGGAAATCCGAAAAAAGAGATTTCCCAGATATAAAGAGAGAGTCTAAAATATATAAATTCATTTTGATCTTTCAACATATAAGTCGCTGCCTCGAAGAACAAAAGGTGACCTGCACTTGCTCTCTCTCACCTAAAGATTAGGTTTTATGTCGGTTTTTCAATTTGTACTTATATAGAAGAAGCTTATATGATTGAATCAAAATAAAAAGGATGCGTTCATCGCATCCTTTTTATTCTGCAATTTTTTCTAAATTACCGTTTCGATCCATGCGAAATGAGGTTTGCGTTTGCTCTTCATCATCCATTAATGCTAATTTACGAGCACGGTTCATAATATTCATGAGCGTTTCGTAGTCTTCTTGTACTGTATTAGATTGTTGTTCTAGCTTTTCTAGTTTCTTCTCTAATTCTTCATTTCGAAGCATTTGCGCCTTAATTTCTTGTTTCAATCTCACATTCTCATTTTCAAGAGCTGTTACTTTTACGCTTGAAGACCCTACCGTTTGTAAAAAGTAAATTACATCTTGCATTGTTATAGAGGTACTAGATACAGCTGGTTCCGAACGTGGAACGGTGTTATTTACGACTGGCTCTTCATCGACTGTAATTACTGCTGAAGCTGATGGCGTATAAAGCAGGCGTTTTTTCGCATGTTCACCACTAGCAGCTCTCATTTTATCTTTTCGATGTCTTTTTGCTAGTTGCAGCGCTTGTTCATAGCTATAACGAACGACAGCATTCCAACGAAAACCACAAGCAGCTGATGTGCGATTTAACTGATCGCCAACTTCTTCAAATGCATTTAATTGTGTACTTCCTTCTCGAACATGACGTAGTACGGTTTCAGCGAGTAATAAATCATCTTCGTCTGTCCAAGCATCTTGTCTTACTTTCATAGATTCAACTCCCTTTCTTTTTATAAACTTCCTATTTTTATAATGGACAAAAGAAATTGCTTTTATACAAAGCTTTTAAAAATATGGTAGATTTTGATAAAGAAGAATTTCTATACAAATCCATTTTGATTTTCCAACATAAAAGTCGCGGTTATGAAGATGCACTCGTTTTCTCTCTTTGTTTTTACTTGGCATGGGGCAGGAGACCGCGCCTATGCATGGCCGGATGCTCTCTCCTACCTAAAAAGAAAGGTTTTTATATCGTTTTTTTAATTTGTACTTATATATGTGGATGAATTGTGCTTATAAAGAGAGGGATAACGAGAAAATATTAGAAATGAATCGTACAGAGGAAAACTTGCATCAACCTTCAAAGAGCGGTAAAATACCATTTAGTGTTTATTTTTAAATGTACTTGTGAAAAGTTGAAAATAGAGGAAGTGTTATATAGAATGGGAAATGAATTTCGTGTGTGTGATGATTGTCAGGCAACGAATATTAAGACGCTGATACCACGACTCAAAAAGGTAGATTCATGTGCAAATATCGAAGTTGGATGTCAATCATATTGTGGACCGGGACGTAAAAAATCGTTCGCTTTTGTTAATAATCGTCCAGTTGCAGCGCCAAATGAAGATGAACTGATTAAAAAAATTGAAGCAAAACTAAATAAATAAGAAAAAGAAGAGTGAACAATCTACTCTTCTTTTTTTACGTTCTAAAAAAGAAAAATTATTTTTAAATAAGGAAAGGTAGAGAACTGTTATTGGATCATTTACTAGTGGATAAACTTCCTATTATGATATCGGTTTCGTATGAACTACATTAGTTTTATATTGCAAAATAATGGTTGACAGCCTTTTGTAATGGTAGGTAGAATAGAAAATATGATTCTGATAATCATTATCAAAAAGGGTGGATACACCCAATTTTCTTTTTGCTGTTTCTTGAGAATGAATCTCATTTTGTTAAATATATGTTGTTGGTTAGGATGGTTGAGGGATGGAAGCTAGTGCGAGGAGTATAGAACAACAAGAAGTAAATGTGAAAGAGATTAAGAGCAGATCGCTTATTGCTTCTATTATTTTAATAGCGGGAACGATTTTATTAGCTTTAAGTATGGCAACTTCAATTTCATTTGGTGCAGCGGATATTAGTTTAAAGACTGTATGGCAAGCTGTCTTTCAGTTTGATGGTTCTTTGACGCATCATAATGTGATTTGGGAGCTGCGCATGCCTAGAGCAATTGGCGGTGTTGTTGCTGGTGCGTTTTTAGCGGTATCCGGTGCCATTATGCAAGGAATGACGCGAAACCCGCTCGCATCTCCATCATTAATGGGGATTACTGATGGGGCTGTGTTTGGAATTGCAATTATGTATGCGTTTTTTCCAAATTCACCGTATTTAATGTTTGTTATCGCTTCTTTTGTTGGAGCAGCATTTGGTGCAAGTATTGTATACGGCATTGGAGCTTCTTCACCAGGAGGATTAACACCTGTTAAGTTAGCGTTAGCTGGAGCGGCAATTAGTGCTTTACTTGGGGCTATTTCATCTGGAATCGCTTTGTATTTCAATCTTGCTCAAGAGGTGAGTATGTGGAATGCAGGCGGTGTTGCTGGTGTGAAGTGGCAAAGCATTGATATGTTATTGCCGATTGGACTTATTTGTCTCGTTATTGCGATTATGATGTCCAGGTACATTACAATCTTAAGTTTCGGTGAAGAAATTGCGATTGGACTTGGACAAAATACAACATTAATTAAATTTATCGGAACTGTACTTGTTCTTGTTTTAACAGGTTCAGCCGTATCTATGGCAGGATCCGTTGGGTTTGTTGGGCTTGTAATCCCCCATATGACACGTTTTCTTGTCGGTTCAGATTATAGATGGGTTATTCCATGTTCTGCTATATTAGGCGGATTGTTAATTGAATGTGCGGATATGTTATCTCGTATTATTAATCCACCGTTTGAAACACCAATCGGTGCGATTACAGCACTAATTGGCGTTCCATTCTTCCTCTACTTAGCACGTAATGAAGGGAGAGGAAAAATGTGAGAACAAGCGTCTTAACAAAAAAGAACATTTCAATTGTAACGATTTTGGCTGGATTAATCTTTTCAGTATTCCTTATTAGTTTAAATACAGGAACGTTTAAAATTCCACCAATGGATGTGTTAAAGTCATTGGTCGGGCTAGGAGCAGAAGATCAGTCCGTTATTTTATTCGAATTTCGTATGCCACGTATGGTTATTGCCATCTTAGTTGGTTCAGCATTAGCGGTATCCGGTGCCATTATGCAAGGATTATCACGAAATCCACTTGCTGATCCTGGAATTATTGGTATTAATGCCGGGGCGGGATTGACAGTTGTTGTTTTCGTATATTTCTTTTTTGGAAAAGTCGGGACGGGTACACTTCTATCTGTATTCATTCTTCCATTCTTTGCATTAGTTGGTGCAGTGTTAGCAGCAGTTATCATTTATGCACTGGCTTGGAAGGACGGCGTTTCATCAACTCGTTTAATACTTGTCGGTATTGCAGTAGCAGCTGGGTTTAGCGCTGTTAGCTTAATTTTTTCAATGAAAATGACATCGAATGATTTCCGTTTTGCAACGATTTGGTTAGCGGGAAGTTTATGGGGAACAGATTGGAAATTCGTATTAAGCGTACTTCCATGGATGCTCATCTTTTTACCAATTGCGATTCGGAAAGCGCATGTGTTAAATGTAATGAATTTAGGAGATGCAGCGGCAGTTGGACTTGGTGTAAACGTAGAGAAAGAAAGACGCAAATTATTATTCATTGCTGTTTGTTTAGCGGGAGCATCTGTTGCGGTTGCTGGTGGAATTGGTTTTATTGGTTTAATGGCACCGCATTTAGCAAGGCGACTCGTTGGCGGAAAGCATCAAATTATGTTGCCTACAGCGGCATTAATTGGAACGCTCTTGCTGTTATTTGCAGATTTAATTTCACGAAGTGTGTTAACGACATCAGAAATACCGGTCGGTCTTGTTATTTCTGTAATTGGTGCACCGTATTTCATTTATTTACTTATGAGAACAAAATAAAGGGAGGCATTTTGTATGGCAACTTTAGCGGTTGATTCGGTATCTGTTGGTTATAATGAAGGATTAATTATTGATGGATTGTCAGTTGAAATTCCAGAAGGGAAAATTACAACAATTATTGGGCCGAATGGATGCGGAAAATCCACATTGTTAAAAACAGCTTCTCGTATTTTGAAAGCAAAACGAGGTACTGTTTACCTAGATGGAAAAGCAATTGAGAAACAGCCAACAAAAGAAATCGCAAAGAAAATGGCGATTTTGCCACAAACTGCAGAAGTGCCAACTGGTCTTACTGTGTTTGAACTTGTTTCTTATGGCCGTTTCCCTCATCAAAAAGGGTTTGGCACGTTGAAGGAAGAAGATTATCGCTACATCCACTGGGCACTTGAGGTAACAGGGATGACAGAATTTGCGAATCGTCCAGCAGAAGCCTTATCGGGTGGTCAACGTCAACGCGTTTGGATTGCAATGGCTCTTGCGCAAGGTACGGATTTACTCGTACTAGACGAACCAACAACATACTTAGATATGGCTCACCAACTGGAAGTATTAAATTTATTAAAAAAATTAAATCAAGAAGAAGGCCGCACAATTGTCATGGTTATTCATGATTTAAACCATGCTTCTCGTTTTTCAGATCATATGGTTGCTTTGAAAGCTGGTAAGTTAATGAAGCAAGGGACACCAGATGAAGTAATGACAAGTGAAACGCTTCGCAATGTGTTTGAAATAGAAGCACAAATTGTTCCATGTCCTGTAAACTGTAAACCAATTTGTTTAACATACGATTTAATGATGATTAATAATCAGTTACGTGAGAAAGCATAGATGGAATCTTCCCCTCTTACTTTGATAGAGGGGAGGGATTCTAATGGACGTTGAGCTTCTCATTCGAGCTGGGAAGTTGAACGCCGTTAGAACGGGTTACATACAATGATTAATAAATATATATATATTAATAAAATGTTGATTGTAGTTTCTTATAGTGATATGTAGCTTATAAGAGAAATACATCCAGAAGGAGTGGGAATATGAAGAAATTCAAAGCGATGTTACTAGCAATGGTACTAGTAGTTACTTCTGTACTATTTGCAGCTTGTTCTTCTGATAAGAAAGAAGAAAAGAAAG
The DNA here is from genome assembly GCF_016483395.1 of Bacillus cereus group sp. N21. Classification (NCBI taxonomy): domain Bacteria; kingdom Bacillati; phylum Bacillota; class Bacilli; order Caryophanales; family Bacillaceae; genus Bacillus; species Bacillus cereus group sp. N21. The sequence goes on along the minus strand of NZ_JAEHBX010000022.1, from coordinate 20,766 downwards.
CAGATGCGAAAGTTGAAGAGCGCACTGTACAACATGCAAAAGGGGAAATTAAAATTCCTGCAAATCCAAAGAAAATTGCTGACCTTAGTGGTTCAACAGAAGAATTATTAATCTTTGGAATGAAACCAATCATTACTGCAAATACGTCTCAAGAGAAAATCGATGCACATATTGCAGATAAATTAAAAGATGTAAAACCAGTTGGCTCTGCATGGGGCGATAAAATTAACATTGAAGCAGTAGCTGCTGCAAAACCAGATTTAATTCTTGTGAACAACCGCCAAGAAAAAATTTATGATCAATTATCTAAAATTGCACCAACAGTTATGTTAAAAACTCCATTAGATCAATGGCGTCCCAAGTTTGAAGAACTAGGTAAAATCTTCGGTAAAGAAAAAGAAACAACTGCATGGTTCAAGGAATATGATGAAAAAGCAAGTAAATTACACGATAAAATCGTTGCAAAAACTGGTGATGCGAAGTTCATGAAGATGGCTGCATATCCAAATGCATTCCGTGTATATGGTGACTACGGTTACGGTAGCGTACTCTTTAAAGATTTAAAATTACCAGCTGTTCAAGGTACACCAACTGATAAACCGCTAGTACAAGTACAAAAAGAAGCTTTAATTGATTACAACCCAGACTACTTATTCGTATTTACAACTGGTGATGGTTCTCAGCGCTTAAAAGAATTCCAAGAAGAAACAATTTGGAAAAACATGAACGCTGTTAAGAACAACCACGTATTCACAATCAAAAACGAAGACCTAAACAAAGGGTACTTCCCACTTGGTAAAGAAATGATCTTAGACGAAATTGCTGAGTTTGTTTTAGGGAAATAATATATACAGAAAAATCACTTTCGTTTTGGCGAAGGTGATTTTCTATATATAGGGGAATTTTATGCATTTCTATAGTCTTTCGTTTATAATAAAGATAAGAATGTAGTAAGGAAGGAGGGTGTCGATATGGTATATTTAAACGACAAACTCAGCGAAACAAAAGTGTTTAAAGACCCAGTACATAAATATGTACACGTGCGTGATCGCGTAATTTGGGATTTAATCGGAACGAAGGAATTTCAACGTTTGCGCCGTATTAAGCAGCTTGGAACGACATTTTTTACATTTCATGGTGCGGAACATAGTCGCTTTACTCATTCATTAGGTGTATATGAGATTATTCGTCGTATGATTGATGATGTGTTTGATGGCAGACCAAATTGGAATGCAGAAGATAGATTATTATGTTTATGTGCAGCGCTCTTGCATGATGTTGGACATGGTCCGTTCTCACACTCCTTTGAAAAAGTTTTTTCATTAGATCATGAGAAGTTCACACAAAAAATTATTGTTGGTGATACGGAAATCAATGATGTACTCGGCCGCGTAGACCGAGAGTTTCCACAAAAAGTAGCAGATGTTATTGCGAAAACGTCTGATAATAAATTAGCAATTAGTATGATCTCTAGTCAAATTGATGCAGATCGTATGGATTATTTATTAAGAGATGCCTATTTTACTGGTGTGAAGTACGGGAATTTTGATATGGAACGTATATTGCGTGTCATGCGCCCATACGGAAATCAAGTAGTAATTAAAAATAGCGGTATGCACGCTGTTGAGCATTATATTATGAGTCGCTATCAAATGTACTGGCAAGTGTATTTCCATCCGGTAACGCGCAGTGCAGAAGTTATTTTAACAAAGATTTTACACCGTGCGAAAACATTGCATGAGCAGTATTATACATTTAAGTATCATCCTGTTCATTTCTATTCTTTATTTGAAGAAGAGATAACAGTAGAGGATTATTTAAAGCTAGACGAGAATGTAATGTATTATTATTTCCAGGTATGGCAAGATGAAGATGACCAAATTCTAAGTGATTTATGTCGCCGTTTTATGAACCGAAATCTCTTTAAATATGTAGAATTTACAGAGAATCATGGTTTAGATAATTGGATGGAATTAAGTAGTTTATTTAAAAAGATTGGACTCGATCCAGAGTACTATTTAGTTGTTGATTCAACATCGGACTTACCGTATGACTTTTACCGTGCCGGAGAAGAAGAAGAGCGGCTTCCAATCTTGCTTCTTATGCCAAATGGAGATCTCAGAGAGCTTTCGCGTGAATCTGATATTGTAGAAGCGATTACTGGTAAGAAGAGAAGGGATCAAAAACTTTTCTATCCGCATGATTTAATCTATGAAGATGGAAGAAAAGGAAAATATAAAGAGAAAATTATTGAGTTATTAGAAGGAAAGAAATAAGAAGCAGTCATAGGACTGCTTCTTAGTAAAGAAAACTGAAATTATTTGTCGCTTAAGCGTTTTCCGCCAACTGCATAATGATTTTTAGACATTTCTTCGATGAAAACAACGATGTTTTCTTCTGGAGCACCAGTTGTTTCGCTTACTGCTGTTGTTACTTTCTCAGCAAGAGCTTTCTTTTGTTCTTCTGTGCGTCCTTCTAGCATTTTCACTGTTACGTATGGCATGTACAATCGCTCCTTTTATGTAAGTTACAATCTTATTATAACGGATTCTAAGGAAGAACAATCGAAAAAACAAATATTTTCTTTTTTTGACATAATGAAGAGGAGATGAAGTATGGATCAGTTATTTAGATATCCACTGCACCAAATTCCACTGGTAGCAATGGCTATTATTATCGCGTTGTCTATGCATGAATTTGCACATGCATATGTTGCATATAAGTTTGGTGATGATACAGCGAAAAGGCAGGGGCGTTTAACTTTATCACCAATGTCTCATTTAGACCCGATCGGAATGATTGCAGTATTAATTCTTGGGTTCGGTTGGGCACGTCCGGTACCTGTTAACCCTTATAACTTTAAAAGACCACGTCTTGCTGGTGTACTAGTTTCTATTGCAGGACCGATTAGTAACCTAATCTTAAGTGCTATCGGTTTAATCATTTGGTACAGTTTGTTAAGGTTTGGAGTACTAGATGCCATCCCATTTGCGGTGGCAGATACATTAGGTCAATTCTTCCAAATTTTTATTGTTCTTAATATCGTTTTATTTGTTTTCAACTTATTACCGATTCCACCGCTGGATGGATATCGTGTAATTGAAGACTTAGCACCGGCAAATGTTCGTGCGAAAATGACGCAATATGAGAAATATGGAGCAATTGCTTTATTGATTCTTGTTATTACACCGCTTGACCGTTATACAATTCAACCAATTTTCAGTGTAGTAATCCCGCACGTACTAGGATTTTTACAAAGTATTATTGCACCTATATTTGGGCTAATGTAATACATGAGTGAGGAGGAGTTTACATATGACAGAGAAAAAGAAAAAAATTGGTTTTAATATTGTGAAGAATGATTCAACAGATGGGCATGGTGGCTTTGGTGTTGGGGCGTTAAGTTTAGAAAATATTTCACCTGTTTTTGTAGATGTATTAGAGCAAACTGCATTTGTTGATATTGGTGCGATGCATGCGCGTAGTACTGTGGAAAAAGGGATTAAGTTTTTAACAAATAAAGATGAAGTTCCAAATGGAAAACCGTATTGGCTTGTGTGGGTAACAATTGAGAGAACGGCAAAAGGTGCTTACTATGCAGGTGTAACAGCTTGTGAGATGACAGTTGATCGTGAAATTCGCCGTGGTTATAAATCACTTCCAGAGCATGTAAACAAGATGGATAAATCATTAAAACGTTACATCATGGTTGACCATATGGATGAACCATCTAAGAAGGTGCTTGGTACATTCTTAAAAGAGCATAATGAAGCAATTTGGAACGAGTCTAGTGAAGAATTGCGTCATGCATTATTAGGAGAATAATTTTAAGGCTACCAGGAGAAATTCTGGTAGCCTTTGGTGTTTTTGGGGTATGGTAGTATTTCTCTTTATGTCGTATATTGTCGGAACGTCGATATGTTGTGTCGAAGCACCGATATATTGATGCTACAAATACGATAAGTATTTACCATGGAAAGTATTTTTTCCACCAGCTCTCTTTTTTCTTCTCTTTGCTAGCCTTCTCGAATTCTTCTTTATCATCAATATGATCCATGCAATATTCAGTCGGTTCTGTTCCTTTTGCAAAATACATTTTCACGGAAACTGGACAGCCTTTCGTTGCGATTTTTCCATTTTCAGGATTGATATTTACAGCAATAATATCACTTGGTTGCTTGAATTCCTTTTTAGGCTGACCCTCTAGTCCTTTTTCCATCGTATCAGCCCATATTTTTTTTGCGTAGCCTTGTTCTGCCGGGTTTGTGATGGATTTTGGCTGATCGTATCCGACCCATACACCTGTTACTATTTGCGGAGTGAAGCCGATCATCCAGCTATCTGTTTCTGTGGAACCAGATTTTCCTGCATACGTACGTGATAGTTTTGGAAGCAGGGATTGTCCTGTAACAGAAGCATACCCACTTAGTTTTTTATTGAACATTCCCGTCATCATTTCTTCCATTACAAATGTATTATTTTTATCGAGCACTTGTTTACTTTCTAAATGTGCATCATATAAAATATTCCCTTCATGATCGACAACGCGGCGAATAAAGGTTGGTTTTACTTGTTTTCCCCCATTGGCAAACATACTGTACGCACCTACCATTTCAATTGGTTTTACAGGAGACGTACCAAGGGCAAGGGATGGTACATCTTTTAATGAACTTATAATCCCAAATTGTTTAGCGGTTTTTGCTAAAGAGTCCTCTCCTAAAAATAAATGTGTTTTCACGGCATATACGTTATCTGATACTGCAAGGGCTTGCGCCATCGTCACAAAATCATCGGCATAGTAGTCTTTATAATTTTTCGGTTTATATTTAGAAACACCGTCTCCTAATGTAAATACTGTATATTCGCTTTTTAAGCGAGTCGCTGGTGTAAATCCTTTTTCGAGTGCAGCATAATATAAAAAAGGTTTAAAGGTGGATCCTGGTTGGCGAGATGCCTGAATCGCTCGGTTAAATTGACTTTCTTTATAATCTTTTCCACCAACAAGAGCTGCTACTTCTCCTGTTTTCGGATTCATTGAGACAAGAGCCGTTTGTATATTAGTTGTTTCTGGAATCGTATCTTTTACAGATTGCTCGGCTATTGTTTGTAGTTTTGGGTCTAGTGTTGTGTAAATATGGAATCCACCGCGCTGTAATGTTTGCTCATCGAGTCCAATATCATGCAGGAGAGAGGAGTGTACAGCGTGTTGGAAATAAGGTGCTATTTCTGCGACTTCTTTTGTTTCTAATGAAGCAAATGTAAGCTTTTCCTTTTTGGCAGAGGAAGATTGCCCTTTCGTAATATAGCCCTGCTCTACCATTTCATCTAAAATGATTGATTGTCTTGTTTTTGCTCGTTCCTCCTTTAAATAGGGAGAATATACGCTAGGGCCTTTTGGGATACCAGCTAACATACTAGCCTCTGCTAATGTCAAGTCACTAGCAGATTTATTAAAGTAAAGACGGGAAGCGGCTTCAATACCATAAGCGCCGTGTCCGTAATAAATCGTATTTAAATATCCTTCTAAAATATGATTCTTGCTGTAATTAACCTCAAGACGAATAGTATATATTGCTTCTAACGCTTTTCGTTTCCAAGTTTTATCATGATCTAAATATAGATTGCGGGCATATTGCTGCGTAATCGTACTAGCACCTTGGACCTTTGCCATTGCTTTTATATCTGCAATGATTGCACCAGCAATTCTTTTTATATCGAAGCCATGGTGATCATAGAATCGTTGGTCTTCAATAGAGAGTGTCGCTTCTCTCACATAAGGAGAGATTTGGTCGAGAGATACGTTATAGCGCTTTTGCATCCCGTTGCTTTGTCCTATTACAGTATCATCATTGGCATAAAAGGTGCTCGTTTGCGGAACAGCGATGGGAGGCGGCCCCATAATCTTTGCTACTATGATGATGATAAAAAACGAAAAAACGAAAAAAAGAATGCATGAAAAAAGTGCGGTGAAGAAAAGACGTTTATATTTTTTCAGTTTTGGATTCACAGTTTGATCCATCTTTTTCATCCCCTCATCGTATACTTTTATTAGTATTGAGGGTTTTTTCGTATTTTAAACACAAAATGAAAAAGAGCCCTTTCAATTAAGAAAGAAGCTCAAAAGCGCGCATTGGCCAATCCGTAATAATTACATCTACACCGTAATCGATCATTGTTTGTAAGTCTTTATTTTCATTGATTGTATAGGGACGGAAAACATAGCCTTGCTGCTGTGCAGTTTGTACAAATTCTTTTGTTAGTAACTGAAAATTTGGGTGTAATCCGGACGCCTCCCTTTTCTTGGCTTCAGCAATTGGATCACTGAGTGGTTCATCGTATAAAATAGCTCTTGGAATTTCAGGTGCAATTTCCGCGAGTAGGGAAACGGAATCATGGTTAAAAGATGAGAATATAATTTGGTTTGAAAGATGATATTCACGAACGAGGTCGACAACCTTTTCTTCGATACCTGGATAGTGGATTACGTCTGTTTTTAATTCAATATTAAGTTGTAAATTTGTCGTAGAGAGCCAAATGAATACTTCGCGTAAGGTTGGAATCTTTGCTTCATGAAAAGAAGGGCTTTTATGGCTACCAGCATCAAGAGACTGTAATTCCACTACTGTTTTTTCAGAAACTAGTCCAATTCCATTTGTCGTACGATCAACAGTTTCATCGTGAATTACAACAAGCTCACCATCTTTCGAAAGGTGAACATCAAGTTCGATGCCATGGGCACCAACACGTTCTGCTTCTTGAAAAGCAATCATTGTATTCTCTGGATGTGTTCCTTTAACTCCGCGATGGGCAAAAATAAGTGGTTTTTTCATCTGAAAATCTCCTTATGAGTTCATTTCTTCCATTATGAAACTGCGGTGAGAAAAATACAATCTATATGTCAAACATTTACAAAAGTATAACACTTGCATAAAAGTTAACGTTAACGTAAAATGTAATAATGTGATGAGAGGAGGAGTAAACATGTATAAGATCGATGAGGTAACGAAGCAAGTTGGATTAACAAAACGTACACTTCGTTATTATGAGGAAATTGGTTTAATTCATCCGCCGGAGCGTAGCGAAGGGAATATTCGTCTTTATACAGATGAAGATATTGTACGTATTAAAAAGATTGTAGAAGCGAAAGAAGTATTAGGAATCACACTTCAAGAAATGCAGCATTTCTTATCATTAAAAGAACGCATGGAACAAAGACGAAATAGTGACAATCCACGTGACCGTGAAGTGATTCAAGAAATTAAGGATATGCTTGAGAACCAAGTGCAAACGCTGGATACAAAAATGAAACAAATGGAGCGCGTGAAAGCAGAATTAGAGAATAGTTTAGGACGTGCACGTAAATTCTTGGAGGACACAAAAGGAGAGTAATGAATATGGAGAGCAAACAAAAATTGGGGAGATTGATTACAGTGCTGGCTACTTTCCTTGCCTTTTCAGGCATCGGAGTAGTTGATCCTATTTTGCCGATTATCGCTGAGAAGATAGGGGCAACGCATTGGCAAGTGGAGATGTTATTTACAGCTTATATTTTAACGATGGCAATTATGATGCTACCGGCTGGTTTATTCGCAGCACGGTTTGGTGATAAGAGAATGATGACAATTGGTTTATCAATTGTAACTGTATTTGCTTTTATATGTGGTATATCACAAACGATTGCCCAGTTATCTCTTTTCCGTGCTGGCTGGGGGCTAGGTAATGCGATGTTTTTCGCAACAGCGATGACATTATTAATTGCTCTTAGTAAAGAAGTACATGAAGCGGTTGGTTTATATGAAGCTGCGATTGGTTTAGGGATGGCCGGTGGACCATTATTAGGAGGACTACTAGGTGGACATTCTTGGCGTTACCCATTTTTTGCGACAAGTCTTTTAATTTTATTAGCATTTATTCTTGTTTTCTTTTTTGTAAAAGAGCCGGAGCGAAAAGTACAGAGAAAAGCAGCTGGAGAGGGGGAATTACTTAACCTTATTAAGTATAAACCGTTTATGCAAGGTGCAATTTCAGGTATGTTATATTATTACGGATTTTTCGTTGTATTAGCATATTCACCACTTATTATGCATTTATCGGCAATTCAGTTAGGTTTCGTATTTTGCGGTTGGGGACTTGCTTTAGCATATGGATCTGCAATATTAGCGCATAAATTAGAAGGGAAATATGAACCGAAAGCATTGTTACGATTTAGCTTACTTGTATTTGCAATTCTGCTAATCGCATTATTTTTTGTTAAAGTTATGTGGTTACAAATTGTTCTTATCGTCTTATCTGGATTAGCATCGGGACTAAATAACGCTTTATATACAAGCTATGTCATGGATATTTCACCTTATGAAAGATCTATTACGTCCGGTGTATACAATTTCGTTCGTTGGCTTGGCGGGGCAATTGCACCAATTTTATCAGGAATTATCGGCCATGCGATTTCACCGCAAAGTCCATTTTTAGTTGGGGGAATTGTTGTATTAGTTGGTTGTGTTATGATTTTGATTCCTGTTCGAGAAGGTTCTAAATTAGAATCAGAAACCCTTTCTTAAGAAAGGGTTTTCTTTGTTGTTAAATATAGTGTTTAAATAATATATGAATAAAAATACTTTTACCAAAATATATTTTCGGTATTTTTGTACTTTTAACTATACATTTTGTATGTTTTGTTTTATTTTTGTTAGGGGACATTAATGATGTCCCTATTATAAATTTGCAATGAAAGGCGTGATTGTACGATGGAACTATGGTTCACTGAAAAACAAACAAAACATTTTGGAATTACGGCGCGTATTAACCGCACATTACATACGGAGCAAACAGAATTTCAAAAGCTTGATATGGTTGAGACAGAAGAGTTCGGAAACATGCTTATTTTAGATGGCATGGTTATGACAACAGAGAAGGACGAGTTTGTGTATCACGAAATGGTGGCACACGTACCTTTATTTACACATCCAAACCCTGAGAACGTATTAGTTGTTGGCGGTGGTGATGGTGGTGTAATCCGTGAAGTATTAAAGCACCCAAGCGTAAAGAAAGCAACACTTGTTGAAATCGACGGTAAAGTAATCGAGTACTCTAAACGGTACTTACCATCAATTGCAGGTGCGTTAGATAACGAGCGTGTTGAAGTAAAAGTAGGAGACGGTTTCCTACACATCGCAGAAAGCGAAAATGAGTACGATGTAATTATGGTTGACTCTACAGAGCCAGTAGGACCAGCAGTAAACTTATTTACAAAAGGATTCTACGCTGGAATTTCAAAAGCGTTAAAAGCAGATGGGATTTTCGTTGCTCAAACGGATAACCCTTGGTTTACACCAGAATTAATTTCAACTGTGTTTAAAGACGTAAAAGAAATCTTCCCAATTACACGTTTATACACAGCGAATATCCCAACATACCCAAGTGGAATGTGGACATTTACAATTGGATCTAAAGAATATGACCCGTTAGAAGTAAGCGAAGAGCGTTTCCACGAAATCGAAACGAAATATTACACAAAAGAACTGCATAAAGCAGCATTCGTATTACCGAAGTTTGTTGGAGACTTAATTAAATAATAATTAAAAGCGGAAGCAGCTCATTCAAGGTGTGCGATAGAACGGACATGCTAGCTGCTGACGCTATTATAATAAAATAATCTTCTATCGCTAAAAGAAGATTGAGGTAAATCGAGAAAGAGGAGTGTAGCACTCCAAATTTGAGAAATAATGAAAGGTTGGGATACCTTAAGTTCCACATAAGGAGGAAAAGAATATGCGTTTTGATGAAGCTTATTCAGGTAAAGTATTTATTAAAAGTCATCCAAGTTTTGAAGATGCAGAGGCAGTAATTTATGGGATGCCAATGGATTGGACAGTAAGTTACCGTCCAGGCTCTCGTTTTGGTCCTGCACGTATTCGTGAAGTATCGATTGGACTAGAAGAGTACAGTCCATATTTAGATCGTGAACTAGAAGATGTAAAATATTTTGATGCTGGTGATATTCCGCTACCATTCGGAAATCCACAACGCAGTATAGACATGATTGAAGAATATGTAACAAAACTATTAGATGCCGGTAAGTTTCCACTAGGTCTTGGCGGTGAGCACCTAGTGTCTTGGCCAATTTTTAAGGCAATGGCAAAAAAATATCCGGATTTAGTAATCATTCATATGGATGCTCATACTGATTTGCGTGAGTCATATGAAGGGGAGCCTTTATCTCACTCTACACCCATCCGTAAAGTGTGCGATTTAATTGGTCCGGAAAACGTATATTCTTTCGGAATTCGTTCTGGAATGAAAGAAGAATTCGAATGGGCAAAAGAAGTGGGCATGAACCTATACAAATTTGACGTATTAGAACCGTTGAAAGAAGTATTACCAAAGCTTGCAGGACGCCCAGTTTATGTCACAATTGACATTGACGTGTTAGATCCAGCACATGCTCCTGGAACAGGAACACTAGAAGCTGGTGGTATCACATCTAAAGAATTATTAGATTCCATCGTAGCAATTGCAAATTCAAATATAAAAGTAGTTGGAGCAGACTTAGTAGAAGTAGCTCCAGTCTATGATCATAGTGATCAAACACCAATCGCAGCAAGCAAATTCGTGCGGGAAATGCTTCTTGGTTGGGTGAAGTAAAAGCGGAGGCAGTTTGCTCAGAATCGCAGGTCATTGGAGCACTCGACCGAGAAGCGCTTTTGGCTTCGACCGAGAGTGTGAAATGGCCAGAGATTCTAGCTGGCGCAGCTGGATAAAGTAAAAGCGGAAGCCGGCTCGCAGCATCCATATATCGACGCTTCTGCAAAATTCGACATCCGTTTACAAAACGTATAAGAAAAAAGGAGCTAGTCCCACCTGATGGAACTAGCTCCTTTTTCTTATGCAACTTTTTCTTCCGAAGCGATTCCGCGAATTTCATCAGCGGAACGAATTGGATACTTACGGAAAATAATTGTTCCGATATAACCAATAATTGTGGTCACGATTCCACATAATATAGCTGCAATGGCTACTTTCATTACATCGTTGAACCCAAAGAGAACAAGGAGTCCTGGAATTGGTGATGCTGTACCGGGGGCATTGTTCACAAGTTGGAATAAGGATGTAATAATACCAGCAAGTGCACCACCAACGAAGTTTGTCGTATAGATTGGAATGGGATTTGCTGCTACGACATCGGCCTGTGTTAATGGTTCAATTGCTACAGCAATTGTATCTTTCTTTGAACAGATCTTTAAACGTTTAAAGAAAATAAAATTCATTGGAGCAGAGGCTGCTACTGCAAGACTACCAATAGCCATTGGTAAACCTGTTAATCCAAGCATAGCAGTTAGCGCCATGGAGCTTAATGGAGATGTAGAAATAACTGTTATGAGTCCGCCAAGCATAATTCCCATAATAATTGGGCTTTCTGTGGTTGCGATTGAAATAATAGAGCCGATTTTTCCAAGTGTAGCATTTACAACGGGGTCCATAAGCATAGCCATTCCGCGAGAAAGTGGTGCTGCAACGAATAAAATGGCAAGAAATTCCACACCGGCTGGCAATTTCTTTTCTAGAAATTTAACGACAAAGGCGCATACATATCCAGCAAAAAATCCTGGTAAAATACCAAATCCACTAGTGGCGATACCGATTAAAACAGCATATACAGGAGATACACCAATTGCGAGTGCTACTAAAATAGCAGCCGCGACACCGCTCATACTACCGGAAGCTTGTCCAACCGATTGTAAAAAGTTGTTATGAAACATTTCGCCGCCGATATATCGATGAAATGCTTCAATAAGAAAGCTTGCGATTGCAGCATTGGCCAGGGCCCCCATTGCTTTCATTCCGTAAGGAGCACGAAAGCTAAACAGTGTAAAAAGAAAAAGTACAACGAGTAGTAGTGCTAAACCTTGCAAGATAGCCATTTGAAAAATGTCCCCTTTTTAATTTTGTTTATAAAAATTTGTATTATTCAATAATAATACAAAAGTTGTTTAAACGGAAAATTTTTTTATTGGGAAAATACTGTGAGCGCTTTCCTTACAATAGTGTAAGGAAATTGTAATACATTTCAATAGTATATAGTATGCCCTTATCTGTATAATACAGATATAAATATGTGACTGATAAGAATAAACAGGAGGCTATATATGAAATTGGTAATAAAAGTGTTAGTCGTCTTTGCCATTCTTTTAGGTGGTACGGCATATTATTTACAATCAAAAACAGAAGGTGTAGAGGCTTTTGTCGATAACTTCTTTTCAAATAAAGAAATACAAGATTATTACGCAGTTATAAATAAGGGTGAGAAAATAGACGATGAATATTTGTATACATTCAAAGGGTATACAGAGGATGGAAAGCAACAAACGATTAAAAAGATCATGAATCGTCAGCTACATTCAGGTGCTTTTATAAAAATTTATGCTAAGGGCATGCAAGGAAAAGGCTGGGCTGAAATTTCAAAAGAAGAAATTCCAGAAAAAGCCTTAAAACAATTACAGAAAGTGTAAAAGGAGCGAATTGTTCGCTCCTTTTTTTAATGTTTTAAAATTGTAATCGATGTGTTTGTTTGACTAGAAACAATTTCTACACGTCCGCCAATTGGGAAAGTGAAGATTGGAGTTGTATGACCAAAGTTGGCATTTGCAATTACAGGAATGTGGGAAAGCTCTTGTTTTGAATAAATCATTTCTTGAATATCTTCTATGACAGCTTCAGAACCTTTTTGTAGTCTTCCAATTACAATGCCTTTTATATGTTCAAAATCTGGTTGTTGGATGAGAGAGTGTAAGTAACGATCAAAAGTCTTAACTGTAGCTTTTCCTGTAAGAGCATCTTCTTCTAAAAATAATATTTTATCTCGTAAGCTCGGCATATATGCTGTGCCTTGTAGTAAATTAAAGGTACTCATATTACCGCCAATAATTTCGCCAACTATTTCACCTTCATATAAGGAAATATAACCTTCATTTTGGAAGAAAGTGCGATTTTCTTGGTCCATATACCAAGAGTCATCGCTCCACGTTTCAGCAGGTTGTATTTCTATTGGCTCTTCAGAAGTCATGCATTTTAAAAAGTAATCTATCGTATAATCGAGCCCTTTCTCCATTCCAAAAGAAGAAAAGTGAGGACCTGAATATGTAATAAGACCAGTCTTTGCATAAATTGCATTGCCTAGAGCTGTAATATCAGAATAACCACATAAAATTTTTGGATTGCTACGAATTAAGTCGTAATTTATATGGTTTAGTAGCCCATTGGAATTATATCCTCCAAGTGTTGTTAAGATTGCTTTTACATTGGAGTCTGCGAAAGCTTCATGGAGGTCTTGAACTCGAGAAGAAACGGAAGAAGAAGCAAAACGATCAATTTCTTCAGCGTTTTTTGAAAATGTAACACGAAATCCCATATCTGCTATTCGTTTCATAGCAAGCTCACGATTATAATTTGAGACAATACTTAAACTACAAGAAGGTGAAATGACTCGAATTTCATCACCTTGTTTTAACTTTGGTGGTATCATTTGGAGCACTCCTTTTAATGAAAGAAAATTTAGATTTAAAAGACATTTTATCATAAGAGATAGATCTTTATAAATTGTTTTTTTGAAACAGGGTTTTCCTGATTTTTCAGCAGACAGACATAGGTTTTTTTTGATATGATAGGAAAAGTGATTTATATAAAGTTTATTTAATATCTATAACATATTGAAAGGTGTGCAAGACGTGGAGAAACAACTTGCAGGCTTGCCAGTACACGTTCATTTCGTAACAGAAATCCGTGAAGGGGCACGAAAGGAGACCGTTGCTTTTGAGGCAAATGGTCAATACTATGTAAAAGGTCAAGGTACATATGTAACGTTTCAAGAGCCGAACGAACAAGGCGAAGTAAAGACAATCATTAAAATTCAAGGTGAACAAGTTCTCATTATGCGTTCAGGTGCTGTTTCTATGCGTCAGACGCATGCGAAAGGTGAATGGACAACTGGTACGTATACGAGTGAACTTGGTACGTTTGCATTGCAAACGAAAACTGATAACGTTCTTTTTAAATGGTCGGACGAGAAGAAAAAAGGACAACTCTTTTTAACGTACGCATTGCTTCTAAGTGAACAAGAAGCGGGCCGATATACAATTACGATTAATTTGAAGGAGGCAAAATAATGAACTCTTTAGAACAAGTAAAAGAATTGATTAAAGAAGAAATTAAAGCTGCCGTATTAAAAGCAGAGTTAGCAACAGAAGAACAAATTCCAAACGTTGTATTAGAATCTCCAAAAGATAAAACGCATGGTGATTTCTCTACAAACATGGCGATGCAGCTTGCACGCGTAGCAAAAAAAGCTCCTCGTATGATTGCAGAGGAATTAATTGCAAACTTCGATAAAGCAAAAGCTTCTATTGAAAAGATTGAAATTGCTGGTCCTGGTTTTATTAACTTCTATATGGATAATAGCTATTTAACAGACTTAATTCCGGTAATTGTTACAGCTGGCACGAATTATGGTGAAACAAACACTGGTAAAGGTGAAAAAGTACAAGTTGAGTTCGTATCTGCAAACCCAACAGGTGACCTTCACTTAGGACATGCACGTGGTGCGGCAGTAGGTGACACATTATGCAACGTATTAGCAAAAGCAGGATACGATGTATCTCGTGAATACTACATTAATGACGCTGGTAACCAAATTCATAATTTAGCGCTTTCTGTCGAAGCTCGTTACATGCAAGCATTAGGGCTAGAAAAAGAAATGCCAGAAGATGGATACCATGGTGCGGATATCATCGGAATCGGACAACGCTTAGCTGAAGAGTTTGGCGATCGTTATGCAAAAGCTGATGAGAAAGAAAGCTATGAATTCTACCGTGAGTACGGTTTGAAATACGAATTAGCAAAACTTCAAAAAGACTTAGAAAGCTTCCGTGTTAAGTTTGACGTATGGTTCTCTGAAACATCACTATACAAAAATGGAAAAATTGATCAAGCTCTTGCGGTATTAAAAGAGCGCGATGAAATATTTGAAGAAGACGGAGCAACTTGGTTCCGTTCTATGACTTATGGTGATGATAAAAACCGCGTATTAATTAAAAATGATGGTTCTTACACATACTTAACGCCAGATATCGCGTATCACCGTGATAAATTAGAGCGTGGATTTGATAAATTAATCAACATTTGGGGCGCTGACCACCACGGTTACATTCCTCGTATGAAAGCAGCGATTCAAGCGCTTGGTTACGATAAAGAGACGTTAGAAGTAGAAATCATCCAAATGGTACAACTATACCAAAACGGTGAAAAAGTAAAAATGAGTAAGCGTACAGGTAAAGCTGTTACACTTCGTGAGCTAATGGAAGAAGTAGGCGTGGACGCAATGCGTTACTTCTTTGCAATGCGCAGCGGTGACTCTCACTTAGACTTTGATATGGACTTAGCGGTATCAAAATCTAACGAAAACCCTGTATACTATGCACAATATGCTCATGCACGTGTATGCAGTATCCTTCGTCAAGGTGAAGAACTTGGATTAACTGCAGGTGGAGATATCAATTACAAACTTGTTGCTTCTGAAAAAGAAGTAGACTTACTGAAAAAACTGGGTGAATTCCCAGCAGCAGTTGCAGAAGCAGCGCAAAAACGTCTGCCACACCGCATTACAAACTATGCGTTTGAATTAGCAGCAGCGCTTCATAGCTTCTACAATGCAGAAAAAGTATTAAACCCAGATAACTTAGAATTAAGTAAAGCTCGTTACGACTTAATGCGTGCAGTACGCATTACACTTCAAAATGCATTAGCATTAGTTGGTGTATCTGCACCTGAGAAAATGTAATAGGCAAAAGAAAAGATGCTTATTTTTGTTTAAAAGTGATATACAGGTTGATATAAAAACATCTGATCAGTCTATAGACTGATTAGATGGCAAAGAAAGCGGACCATCGAAAAGCCGTATGGGGGAGAACCTCACGTACGGCTTGATGAGGGGAAGCTGGGCAGAAAAAGAGATGGCAAAGCTATCTCTTTTTCTGTTTCAGTTTTCTACTCTAAATATATGTTATGGTGATGAAGTGAAAATAGAAAAACATCAATTAACTATTGATTTTTTAGAACAATTCTAGAATAATAGGTTGTCGGGGGTAAAATTATCAAAAAGCTATACATGTAGTATTAGTAGATGAAATGTTACCAGTAAATGGTGTGATTGTTGTAAATGATGTTGTTACAACTATGCCAAATACTAAACTAACACTTCATCTAACCAAGTATCTACACAATTAGTAATTAATCTTGAAAATTTCCAACCTAGTCAAAAAACTAGGGGTTTTATGTCTAAAATAGTACATATAGTCCAACTAAAGTTTTCATGATTTGATAAAAATAATGAAAGGATATAAATCTCTCGATTTTGATATTATCATCACTTATATATATAAATCTCTCGATATTAAAATGTAATGTCGCCCTAGAAAAGCTAACTCTTCTTAGCGAGTAAGTGAAATGTATGTATAAGTTCATTTTAATTCTTCAACATAGCCATAGATCCATTAGGCACATTACTTTTTCTCGACACTCATTTATAGACTCCAAAAATGAAAAGGCTGAATTTCATATTTCTGCACGATTCACATGAAATTAGTTGCCCAGTACACTCTTTTTTATTTACCCCCAAATTCGTTCCACTGTATACAGATTTGGAGAATATGACTTTTATCTTCATAGGCAAAATACTTCGTCCGGAGCATTTTTAATCATATAGCGTTTATATTGGAACATTTCTTGTCTGATTGTTTCGGTGTGTAGTTCAGTTGTGCAACGAAACATAAAACGTTTTAACATATGGCTAATTTCACTTCGACTCATGATGACAGAAAACGAAGACATATCTTCAATGACATCCTTTAGAATACGAGTATCCTAGCACGTTTCAAAGCCATAACTCTCTTCGGCTGGGGTGCTAAATTCGATTATACGCTGTACTTCTTGTTATTCTTTATGAGGATAATTATGGGGATTGACCAAATGCATATTTGCTGTGAAGTAGCTCGTCTATACTTGCTCACACTAAAATTTTTGCGTATGGAGCAATCGTTTGCGCTGGATATGAAGAAATTTAGGAAACTCTACGGCATAATAAGACGAATGACTGTCATGAGTTTTATCGTGAATGCTTTTTGAATTCCTTTATCAAAATTTGTTCTTTCCCTTATTTGTTTTTGTTAAACAATATAGACCAGAAATACCACGGTTTAGATATGTCGGAGAAATTAGATGAATCTATATAAAAAGCAAATTTCAAGTTTCTAAACAATAGAAGAGTTGAAAAAAGAGAAAAGGATGATAATAGCTATCAAACATATTTAAGTAAAATAGCTTAATGACATTGAATAATAGAATCTTTGTCATAGTATGTTTGTACCAAAATCTAGAAACATTTAATTTTATAGGGAGGATAACAGAAAGCATGTATTTAAAAAGAATAACTTCGATTTTTTCGATTATAATGATTTTTATGTTTACTATAGGTCAGAGTTTGCTGCCTATAATAGCAAATGCACAAGAGTTAAATACAGCGGGACTTGTGGATAGTTTTAAGATTGATAAAACAAATCTACAGACCACAGAACGGACTAAAGTAACTGTAAACTTCAGTGAAAAAAATGGACTTAGGCTGAAGCCTGGAGACACACTAACATTAACGCTGCCTCCAGAATTAAAAGGATTAGATAGAGAGTTTCCATTAGATGACTATGGTACTTGTAAAGTCACTGCAGGTACTGTGGTATGTACATTTAATGATAGAGTGAGTACACATCAAAATATTAAAGGGTATTTAAACTTTTACGTGGAAGCTGCTAATGTAGGAACGGATCAAAAGAAAGAGATTGAAACCAATTTCGGTACAAATGTAGATAAGCAATCTGTAACAATTACCGGCCCAAGCGGTGGTGGTGGTACAGATCCTGGAAAGCCACCGTTTTTTTATAAAACTGGTGATATGAACTCAGGTAAGGACAATGAAGTACGTTGGTTCTTGAATATAAACTTAAATAAAGAAGAGTTAAGTCGCGATATTGTTGTGACTGATAATTTACAGGAAGGTCAAACACTTAATAAGGATAGTTTCTATATAATTATTGATGATTATATAGGTCGTCGATCTTTAACGCTACAAGAGTTTGAAAAGCAACGTTACGGAACGATTACCTTTACTGGTGACAGATCATTTAAAGTTGTGCTTTATAAGGATAAAGCACGTCTTGCCTCCTTTTCGATTGGTTATACATCTACTATAACGGAAGCCGGAAAGAAGCAAGAGTTTTTTAAGAATGATTATACGATTGATTACCAAGTTTTTCACAAAGACCCAGTTACTGAATCGGGTAGTTACCCAGTCGAAAATATGACAGCTGGCGGTGGTGCTGAAGGTAACGAGGTTCCAAAAGGAACGCTAAAAATTGTTAAACATATTGAAGGAAATAAAGAAAAAGTAATCCCAAATGTTTCGTTTAAGTTGTATAAAGAGCCGGGTGAACAAGTTGGGGGCGAATATAAAACAAATAACGACGGGATAATTGAAATTCCTAACTTACAACCGGGTAAATATTATATGCAAGAGGTTTCAGCCCCAGACTATGTTGATTTCGATCCTCAAGCAAAAGTAAGTTTCGAGGTTAAATCAGGTGATGTAAATGGAGTGGAGCTGCCAATTCCGAATAAAGTGAAAACTACATCTGTTACAGGAACAAAGACGTGGAAAGGCGATAATGCGAAAGATCGTCCGACGATGATTAAGGTAGACTTACTACAAAATGATAAAGTGATCGCAACGCAAGAAGTAACAGAAGCAACAGGCTGGAAATATGAATTCAAAGACTTAGCGGCATATGATACAGACGGAAAAGCATATAAGTATGAAGTAAAAGAACAACCGGTAGATGGATATCAAACAGAAGTAAAAGGTTATGACATTACAAATACAAAAGTGGTACAAACCACAAAAGTAGAAGGAACGAAGACGTGGAAGGACGGAAAAGCAACAAATCGTCCAGCAATGATCAAAGTAGACTTACTACAAAATGGCCAAGTGATCGCAACACAAGAAGTAAGCGAAGCAACAGGCTGGAAGTATGAATTCAAAGATTTAGTGGTAAACGATGCAGACGGAAAAGCATATAAATATGAAGTGAAAGAACAACCGGTAGATGGATATCAAACAGAAGTAAAAGGTTATGACATCACGAATACAAAAGTAGGCAAGACATCAGTTTCAGGAAAGAAGACTTGGAACGATAACAATGCATCAGATCGCCCAGAGTCAATCAAAGTGAAATTACTACAAAATGGCAAAGAGATTGACACGAAAGAAGTAAGCAAAGCAACAGAGTGGAAGTATGAGTTTAAAGATTTAGTGGCATATGATGAAAATGGAGTAGCTTACAAGTATGAAGTGAAAGAACAACCAGTAGACGGATACGAATCAAAAGTAAAAGGTTATGACATTACGAATACAAAAGTAGGTAAGACATCAGTTTCAGGAACGAAGACCTGGAAAGGTGGCACAGAGGAAGAGCATAAAGCCATCAAAGTAGACTTACTACAAAACGGTACAGTGATTGCGACACAAGAAGTAAGTAAAGCAACAGGCTGGAAGTATGAATTTAAAGATTTAGCAGCGTTTGATGAAAATGGAGCAGCTTACAAGTATGAAGTGAAAGAACAACCGGTAGACGGATACAAATCTGAGGTGAATGGTTATGACATCACAAATACAAAAGTAGGCGAAACGAAAGTAGAAGGAACAAAGACTTGGAACGATAACAACGCAACAGATCGTCCAAGCACGATTAAAGTAGATTTACTACAAAACGGTAAAGTAGTAGACACAGAAGAAGTAACAGCAGCAACAAATTGGAAGTACGCATTTGAAAACCTACAAGCATACGATGCAAACGGAGTAGCTTACGAGTATACAGTGAAAGAACAACCAGTAAAAGGATATAAATCGGAAGTAAAAGGTTATGACATCACAAATACAAAAGTAGGCCAAACAAAAGTAGAAGGAACGAAAACATGGAAAGACGATAATGCGAAAGATCGTCCGAAGATGATTAAAGTAGACTTACTACAAAATGACCAAGTGGTTGCGACACAAGAAGTAACAGCGGAAAAAGGTTGGAAGTATGAATTCAAAGATCTAGCGGCATACGATGCTGAAGGAAAAGCATATAAGTATGAAGTGAAAGAACAACCGGTAGATGGATATCAATCCGAAGTACATGGTTATGACATCACGAATACAAAAGTAAGCCAAACAAAAGTAGAAGGAACGAAGACATGGAAAGACGATAATGCGAAAGATCGTCCAGCAATGATCAAAGTAGACCTACTACAAAATGGTAAAGTGCTTGCGACACAAGAAGTAAGTGAAGCAAGCGGTTGGAAGTATGAATTCAAAGATTTAGCGGCATACGATGCCGAAGGTAAGGCATACAAGTATGAAGTGAAGGAACAACCGGTAGATGGATATCAATCCGAAGTACATGGTTATGACATCACGAATACAAAAGTAAGCCAAACAAAAGTAGAAGGAACGAAGACATGGAAAGACGATAATGCGAAAGATCGTCCAGCAATGATCAAAGTAGACCTACTACAAAATGGTAAAGTGCTTGCGACACAAGAAGTAAGTGAAGCAAGCGGTTGGAAGTATGAATTCAAAGATTTAGCGGCATACGATGCCGAAGGTAAGGCATACAAGTATGAAGTGAA
>NZ_JAEHBX010000219.1:0-681 GCF_016483395.1 Bacillus cereus group sp. N21 | reverse complement strand
TCGTTTATTTAAATCAACGGAATGTTGGTATCAGTTTGATGAAAAAGATACTTGGACGCTTTTCCATTCTTATGCGTTTGACTTCTCAGTTTGGGAAATTTGGGGAGCATTGCTCTATGGAGGAAGATTGGTTGTTGTTCCTTACTGGATTAGTCGATCGCCTAAGGATTTCTATCAACTGTTAGTAGAGGAAGAGGTTACGGTTCTTAATCAGACACCATCCGCATTTCGACAATTGATACAAGTGTGTGAACAAGAAGATGAGAATAAAAACTTGCATCTGCGCTATATCATATTTGGTGGGGAAGCACTCGATCCGGCCAGCTTGCTACCGTGGTTTCAAAGGTATGGAGAGCAGAACACGCAGCTAATCAATATGTATGGAATTACAGAAACTACCGTTCATGTTACGTATTATCCAATTACTCAAGATGATGTGCAGCATTCTTCAAGAAGTAATATCGGAAAGCGGATTCCAGATTTAGAAGTGTATGTGCTAGACAATTGTCAACAGCCTGTGCCTATTGGCGTATCTGGTGAACTATATATTGGTGGAGCGGGACTCGCACGTGGGTATTTAAACAGACCTGAATTGACTGCAGAACGTTTCATTCCTCATCCATTCAGTAGTGACCCGGGAGCGCGATTATATCGGACAGGAGACTTAGCGAGATACTTGCC
>NZ_JAEHBX010000218.1:0-683 GCF_016483395.1 Bacillus cereus group sp. N21 | reverse complement strand
GCTAGTAATTGTTGAAGTTCATTGTACGTTGAAAAGGCGGAGTCTCTTTGAAGACTTCGCCTTTGTTTATATAGGGCATGAATGGTCTCGATACCTTTTATCGTACGTGAAGCATGACGAAGATTTTGAAATCCTGCGGATTTGGCAAAACGTCTCTTTACATGCCTATGATCTTGTTCAATAAGATTGTTTAAATGTTTGATTCTACAATGGATTGTAGTTTGATAAAATCCTTGTTTTCTTAATTTGTTAAATGCACAAAGTAATGCCGGCGCTTTGTCTGTAGTGAGAACCGTTGGTTCTCCAAAATGTTTTACCAATCTTTTCATGAAGGCATAGGCAGCCTGATGATCCCGTTTTTTACGAAGTTGAATATCCAATGTGTGTCCATCTTTATCAATTGCACGATAGAGGTAACGCCACTCTCCCTTAACTTTGATATAAGTCTCATCCAAATGCCAAGATAATCGTGCAGATTTATTTTTGGTTCTGGTGCAAAAATAAAATAAAAGAGAATAAAGCGCATATATTCTTAACGGAATCGTATCTTATGCTGCAAGTCCAAACAATTGATGGATGAATTCTTTCTGATTTTGGACAGACTGGTTGGTCTTACCCCCGTCAAGTGGACAGCTGTAAAAAAAGACTATGCAGCCATCGAGATTCGATATTCAATCGGAGCT
>NZ_JAEHBX010000217.1:0-715 GCF_016483395.1 Bacillus cereus group sp. N21 | reverse complement strand
CCGCCCCAGTCAAACTGCCCACCTGACACTGTCTCCCGGGTCGATAAGACCCGTAGGTTAGAATTTCAATACAGTCAGGGCGGTATCCCACCAGCGCCTCCACCGAAGCTAGCGCTCCGGCTTCAAAGGCTCCCGCCTATCCTGTACAAACTGTACCAAAATTCAATATCAGGCTACAGTAAAGCTCCACGGGGTCTTTCCGTCCTGTCGCGGGTAACCTGCATCTTCACAGGTACTATAATTTCACCGAGTCTCTGGTTGAGACAGTGCCCAAATCGTTACACCTTTCGTGCGGGTCGGAACTTACCCGACAAGGAATTTCGCTACCTTAGGACCGTTATAGTTACGGCCGCCGTTTACTGGGGCTTCAGTTCAGAGCTTCGCTTACGCTAACCCCTCTCCTTAACCTTCCAGCACCGGGCAGGTGTCAGCCCCTATACTTCGCCTTACGGCTTCGCAGAGACCTGTGTTTTTGCTAAACAGTCGCTTGGGCCTATTCACTGCGGCTTTCCGTTAAGAAAGCACCCCTTCTCCCGAAGTTACGGGGTCATTTTGCCGAGTTCCTTAACCAGAGTTCTCTCGCACACCTTAGGATTCTCTCCTCGCCTACCTGTGTCGGTTTGCGGTACAGGCACCTTTTATCTCGCTAGAAGCTTTTCTTGGCAGCGGGGAATCAAAGACTTCGCTCCATAAGGAGCTTCCCCATCACAGCTCA
>NZ_JAEHBX010000216.1:0-733 GCF_016483395.1 Bacillus cereus group sp. N21 | reverse complement strand
GAGAAGGAGGAATAACACGATCATTTCAAACAAACCTTGTTATGAAAAGCTATTAGAACAGTTCCTCTTCTTGCTCTCTCAACCATATTTTAAGGAGAAAGAGAAAACATATACTTAAATTTCGAAATGAAAAAATGCCATAAAAAGGAATAAGTGTTTTTCCATATTTCGTAGCATATTAAAAACATAGGAGGTGATACAATATGGCAAACAATAAGAATGGAAATCGTAATGAATTATTGGTTCAAGGTGCTGAAAGTGCACTTGATCAAATGAAATATGAAATCGCGCAAGAGCTTGGCGTACAACTTGGTGCAGATACAACAGCTCGTGCAAACGGTTCTGTTGGTGGTGAAATCACTAAACGCTTAGTAGCAATGGCTGAACAACAACTTGGTGGTGGATTTACTCGTTAACTTAACCCCAAAATAAGAAAAGATTAGGGCAAGCGATATTATTGATTATTGGAAACATAGCAGATTACAGTAGTTAACAAATACATCTTTCCATGTTGTCTGTATTTAATTTATAAATAAACTCTTATAATGAATGCATTTATACTCAAAGATTGTTGAGAATTTCAAATAATAATCTTTGAGTATTTTATTTGTAAGTTTCTTTTCTAGATTACAAACACATATCTTATGGGGAAGGTGTTTCCCATGAATGTTAAAAAGGCTTTTATAGGAACAAATATACTTAAAAATTTATTTTCAATACTGAAAAGCATATT
>NZ_JAEHBX010000215.1:0-746 GCF_016483395.1 Bacillus cereus group sp. N21 | reverse complement strand
ACCTCCATTAAAATCATAACTGATACTTACGATTTAGAGAGGTGTTTTTTATCGTCTCATTCTCAGGGTTCACTCCATACAGAAAGGATGACGTTTTTTAGTACTTGAGGGGTATTAAAATTTCTTAAATTAAAGGGCATGTATGGTGACTTCTAATAAGAAAAGACACCCTCTCGAGTGTCTTTCTCTGACTTGAACCATTTCAATTTAATATGAATATATCCGTATTTTTCCCACTTATACGTGTAAACACATCCTATAAAACAGAATCAATTATTTATACCAGATTGTTAGTATACAAATACAAGAGAATTGAGATCAATGTAGAGTGACGCCACATCTATAAAGTTAGTTTATTGATGTGTTCCTCTTTTAAAAACGAATCTGCTTTATAGAATGTATCCACAAGTAATATTTTACTACATTTAATATTCGGTTCGTGTATTTTTTTGATAATTATGCATTATTTCATAATCTTTAATTTGCACAATAAAGACATAACCTACCTTTCTTAAATTCTCTCTCCTATTTTGAAACAAGTCCTATGAGACGCTGTAAAATACCTTTACATCAGGTTCAACAATCTATCCCAATAGACTTTACTCTATTGGGATGGTTTGTTGATCCTGGTATTAAATTCTGTATTCAAAGCTTTATGTATATGATTAATGGTTCCGGTGCAAAAACTTCAAGATACATGCAAGTAACCTCTAAATCTTGGACATACTGATACTATTACTCTAAAA
>NZ_JAEHBX010000214.1:0-746 GCF_016483395.1 Bacillus cereus group sp. N21 | reverse complement strand
TGATGAACAAGCTAAGCTGGCTCACGCTCGTGAAGAAGGCTTAGAGGAAGGTTTAGAAAAAGGGATTCAAAAAGGACTTCAAAAGGGTATCCAAAAAGGACGAGAAGAAGGCATTGAACAAGGGAAAGTTCAATTAATATGTGGTATGCATAAGAACGGTATGCCGTTAGAAGACATTGCGAAATTCACTGGTCTAAGTACAGAAGAAATACGAAAACTACTATTATAATACGTACTATTACAAAAGCTTTGCGAATTGTTTCGCAAAGCTTTTTACTATGAATTTTAAAGAAGAAAGACCTTTGTTAATCCAGACATTATCAAAACATGTTTCAGACCAAGATGCTGAAAGTATTACAGATGCATTTTATCTTGATAGAAAACCTCAATCAAAAGAACAAAAAGAACTTGTAGCCAATCACTACAAGTTCTTTTTGAGATAATGTTAATAAGGGACAAACAAACTATTTCAACAGAAACATAGGGGACACTATTTGATGACTGGTTTGACAACTTCATTATATAACAAATATTAACATTTGAAGATTTTAATTTTGAATATTTTGCGAATTAAGAAAACGGGGTTCTGGTACAAAGATAAAATTAAAGAGAATATAGCTCATATATTTCTAACGGAATTCTATTTTATGCTGTAAGCCCAAACAATCGATGGATGAATTCTTTCTGGTTTTGGACAGACTGATTGGTCTTACCCCCGTCAAGTGGACAGCTGTAAAAAAAGACTA
>NZ_JAEHBX010000213.1:0-747 GCF_016483395.1 Bacillus cereus group sp. N21 | reverse complement strand
GTATAAATATATTGTTTCGCTTCTTCTTGTGATAGATTAATAGGCTTCTTTAAATCTTCTTGTTTTAAATTTTGCGCACTATCCCCTGAAACACTTTTAATAACACCCTTTTTATCTACGTGTGCAGTCAATTGATACCCATATACTTCTTTTTCTTCGTATGTTTGTTGCATGCGCACAAGTGTAGTCCCATCATAAGAACCACGCTTTTGAAGAACCTTATAATCTACTCCCGTTTCTCCATTAACTTGTTTTGGGGACAAAGCTTGCTCGGTCTTTTCCTTAAGAGCATCTTTTACTACATTCTCTGGTGCCTTTTGTGATGGTTGTGTAAGTTCACCTGTACGGAACGAATCCTCCTGAATTTGAACTTGTAGTTGATCCGTTTCCTCTGCATGACCTACTCCATATGGTGTTACAGCTGTTAAAGCTAATCCTGTTGTTAATGCAACTGTAGCTCTTCTTTTTTTATTTTTCATGATATTTACCTCGTATAATTTCCAAAAATATTAAGCTTTTAAAAAGTAGTATACTGTCTGTTCCTGTCAAAAAAAAGAGAAAATGAAAAAAATCATGTAACATTATGCAAAACTGCATAATTTAATGTCGATAATCAGTTATTTAAATTCAGTTATTCTAGAAAAAATGGTTCTGGTGCGAAAACTTCAAGATAATTGCAAGTAATCTCTAAATCTTGGACATACTGATACTATTACTCTAAAAAAGGTGCGTGATCAGTATGGAAAA
>NZ_JAEHBX010000212.1:0-757 GCF_016483395.1 Bacillus cereus group sp. N21 | reverse complement strand
GTCCTTTTTGAATCCCTTTTTCTAAACCTTCCTCTAAGCCTTCTTCACGAGCGTGAGCCAGCTTAGCTTGTTCATCAAGAAGTAGCTTCTCGCGAGCCTCATAAGCTGTTCGGAAAGAGGAGTCATGGCTCATATTTTCCCATTTATTGATTGCTTTTTGTAAAATTGGATCTTGATTCATTGCAATCTCCTCCAATGTTTGAGTTAAATGTTCATCTTCATGTGCTGGTAGTAATAACATCCATCGAACAAATGCATTTTCCCACGGGTTTACTTTTTCTTCACGCCACTGTTTGACCAATTTCGGTATCTCTACAAAATGGATTTCAATGTCATCACTTAATAGTTGTTGCAATTTTGTATTCCACAATTGTCCGATGGTATGAAATGCCTCATCGTGAGAAAACAAGATAAAATCTAATAAGTTAATGGTTATGGTTTTCCGAAGGGAACGATACGGCATCCCTTCTTGCATTTGGGACGTATAGAGTTTACTCCAATAATATAAAGATCGCTTTACCATATCATGTGTATTTCGAAGCTGAATTTCTATATTTACTTGTGTCCCATTATCTAGCGTTGCTAATAAGTCTAATATTGATAACTTATCATCTTCATAAGATTTATGAAGATGTGGATCTTCTAGTTGTAGAGATGTAATAGGTGCATCTAAAGATTCTTCTAGAATGGCGTTTAGAAATCCGGTTAAAATTTCTTCGTTCCCCTTCGTTCCGAATAACTGTTTAAAAGCAAAATC
>NZ_JAEHBX010000211.1:0-759 GCF_016483395.1 Bacillus cereus group sp. N21 | reverse complement strand
GAATAAAAATATGCACCATTTAGTTATGAAATTATCCAAATGATCATTTATATGGGGTCACCATACATGCCCATCAAGCTAAGAAAACAAGTCACCCCAAAAACAAAAATTTTATCTGGAGCCTCACCAACAAAACGTGAATTTCGTACGCTAAGACTGTTTCATAAATGATATATATCTATATTTTTATGCAATATTACATATCCAAATAAAAGGAACTAGTATACAGAATGTGATTAAATTATATTAATAACATTTAAGTGAAATTAAACTATTTCTTTGTATATTAAAATAGTTATTTTTTCACCATATATAATAAGTTATAACTATTACAATTACTTAAATGAAATTAAAAAGTAATTATAATAGTATAAGATTTCTATTTGCACTAATATGTAATAATTAAATTATTGAATATAATCGACAAAATTCTACTATTTACGCATTAAAAATTTAATGTTTTAATAAAGGTGTAATTGGTATGACCACTAAAAGGGGAGAAAATCAAGCTAATAAAAGTTGAGGGGAATTGTCAGTAACATCATGCTAGAAGGATTAACTAAATATTCAGTCTTTATAGGCGTGGTGTGGAGATCATCTAGAATCACAAAAGTATCATATCTGTAAAAATAGCATTCTAAGTTTCTACATAACAAAAGTGATTTTGTTTTATTCAGAAGTAATTGGATTTGAGTCAATATTTTGGACACAAAAAAGTTAAATCTAAGCTACTTTTTTAGCTAGATCTTCTATAGTTTG
>NZ_JAEHBX010000210.1:0-792 GCF_016483395.1 Bacillus cereus group sp. N21 | reverse complement strand
TGGAGAGAACCGCTTGAATCTAGACGACTCCATCGAAAAATGGTTGCCTGGTGTCATTCAAGGAAACGGATATGATGGTAACCAGATTACTATCCGGCAGATATTGAATCATACAAGTGGTATCGCTGACTACATAAAGTCAAAAGACTTTGATATTATGGATACAAAAAAATCGTATACGGCTGAAGAATTCGTAAAGATGGGGATTTCTCTTCCCCCAGACTTTGCCCCAGGAAAGGGCTGGTCTTATTCAAACACAGGATACGTATTACTGGGTATCCTTATTGAAAAAGTAACTGGAAACAGCTATGCGGAAGAGGTTGAAAATCGGATTATTGAACCGCTTGAATTGTTGAATACATTCCTACCTGGCAATTCAAGCGTTATTCCGGGCACCAAGCATGCCCGTGGATATTTACAACCAGACGGAGCAAGTGAGCTAAAAGACGTTACTTATTCTAACCCAGGTAGCTCGGATGGAGAGATGATTTCTACTGCTGACGACTTAAACAAATTCTTCTCTTACTTACTCCGTGGCAAATTACTGAAGGAACAGCAACTAAAACAAATGCTTACTACAGTTCCTACAGGAAGAGAAGGAATCGATGGATATGGCCTTGGAATCTATGAAATTAAGCTTCCAAACGGTGTCTCGATATGGGGACACACGGGTGGCGTTCCAGGGTTTTCTACTCTTGCTGGGGGTACAATTGGGGGCAAGCATACGTTGGCCGTCAATTTGAACAGCATGGGTAAAGCTAACAGTCCTGACCCTTTTAAAAATATTTTACT